>WFSD01000208.1 GCA_015486235.1 Anaerolineae bacterium | reverse complement strand
ATGTATCCTGAGGATTAGGCTGTGGCTATGCTGTTCGACTGCCTTTCCAGCACCCTGTGTGATGCTGAGGAGATGAGTGAGATGTGCCGGCTGGCGTAGAGCCGCCAGGCCAGGATCTCTGCGGCCTCGAAGGGTGGGGGCTTGTGTTGTTCTGAGTAGCCTGCAGCGCGGCGCTGCCCAAACGGGAGAGAACGCTGTCGAACGTGATCGGGAGAAAACGCAAGGACGCAAACGAACGAAAGCCACAAAGAATTCTTGAAAGCCTTTGCGTCTTTGCTCTCCTTGCGGCTTTGCGCTGATCAGATAGCCTCGTTGTCAGGATGTTTCTTAGCAGATACGGAGCTCCTCGTTCGGGTATCCTCCTAAAAACTGAGCGACCCCTCGAAATTCACGCCGCTTGACTTTCCTCTCCATTTGATATATAATGTGTGTGTCTTGTTCACTAATGAGGCTTAATGTGCATCACTCACGTTGTCGAAGGAGGGCACGATGGCCTTTGCTCAGCAGCGCGTCATCATTACGGGAGGGTCCAGTGGCATTGGCAAAGCCCTGGCCCGACAGTTATCTGCCCAAGGAGCCAGCGTTGATATCATCGCTCGGAACCGGGAACGGTTGGAGCAGGCACTCGAGGAGATCAGGGCACAGGCTAGCGATGCCTCCCAGGAGTTTGCTGCCTATGCCAGCGATGTCTCTGATTATGAGACGATCCGCCAGACATTGGGACAGATCATTGGAGATCACGGGGTTCCCGATCTCCTGATCAACTCTGCTGGTATCGCCCATCCTGGTTATTTCGAAGAACTGCCCCTAGAGGTTTTTCATCAGACAATGCAGGTGAATTTTTTTGGCACCCTTTATACGACGAAGGTCATTGCGCCTATGATGATGGAACGGCGCAGTGGAACCATTGTCAACATCTGCTCGATTGCAGGTTTCCTGGGCGTTTTCGGGTATACAGCCTATGGCGCCTCTAAATTCGCTGTCCGAGGATTCACGGATGTATTGCGCAGTGAGCTGAAGCCCTATGGCGTCCACGTAGCTATTGTCTTCCCCCCAGACACCGATACTCCTCAGCTTGCGGCAGAGAACAAGATCAAACCTGTAGAAACACGGAAAATCTCCGGCAACGCTAAGGTTCTGTCGGCAGATCAGGTTGCCTCTGCCGTGTTGAAAGGGATTCGGCGGCACAAATACGTTATTACGCCTGGCTTTGAGAGCAGCGTGACCTACTTCCTCGCAAATCCCCTCAGCAGGCTTTTCAACTGGTTTTTCGATCGGACGATTGCGCAGGCACGGCGACAACGCGGCCTCCCACATTGATCTGACGTAGGCTGCGGATGAGGCGCGTTTGTCGCGCTATGGTTCATCCATCGCGCAGACGGCCTTTGCCTTTTGGTGGGCCTGAACGCCCGCTAGAAAATGGCTGGACATGATTCTCTTCCTGGCATAATTGGATGGTGACGATTGTCTGTCTGGAGTGAGGATTCCTGGTGCATGATGCAGGTCTGCTGCGCCAGGCCACGGTGGATTATGGGCTAAATGCGAGTTGGAGGTGCCTCTGGATGTCAGGAGTCCCATGGTGAGTCAAGTGGGTAGCGAGTTGGCGCTCCCACAGGCGAATTTACCGGGAGGTAAAACGATGGCTAATCTCAAAGACGAGTACGATGTAGTAGTCGTTGGGGCAGGGATAGGGGGGCTAACATGTGGCGCCTTGCTGGCGAAAGAGGGGCTTGATGTTCTGGTAGCGGAGCAAGGTTCCAGGCCGGGTGGCTATTGTGCGTCCTCCCAGCGCGATGGCTTTGCTTTTGATACTGCCGTCGATGCGGTAATGGGATGTGAGAAAGGAGGCTCTGTTTATGACACCTTGGAGGAACTGGCGTTAACAGACGACATCGAATTCATCAAACTGGCTGCAGGCGCCAGGATAATCGGTTCCGGCTATGATGTCCCAGTGACATCGATAGGAGCCTTTGCCGACGAGTTAAAGGGCTTGTTCCCTGCCGAAAGCGCAAGCATCGACGCTTTCCTGGGGGATTGTAAAGCCCTTGCTGACGAGATGGAGCGGCTGATGACACCAGCTCCTGACCTCCTGGGCCTTGCCGGAAAATTCGGACTTGTAGCGAAATTCCTTTTCGGGTCCCCGAAGATGAGGAAGTACGGCGGCAAATCGGCTGGGGAAGTGTTAAATGCCTTCTTCAAAGAACCCAGACTGAGGGCTATCTTCGGAACTATTGTGCCTTTCGGGCCGTCAGCAATGGCCCCCTTGATAATGAACATACTTGGCGGCGATGCTACCAGCTATTACCCCAGGGGAGGATCGCAGGCATTTGTGGATGTCTTCACCAAGGGGCTGGCAAAGCATGGAGGATATCTGGCTCTGGAGACAAAGGTCACCAAAATCCTGATCGAGGATGGGAAGGCCAGCGGCGTAGAGCTTGCGGATGGCAGCCAAATCAAATCTCGCTATGTGGTTTCCAACGCGGATGGCCGGCAGACGTTTCTAGATCTGGTGGGTGAACAGCATTTGCCATCCAAGTTCGTCAGGGAATTGAGAGAGACCAGTCTATCCAGCTCTTCTTTTCTGGTATCCTTGGGTGTGGATCTGGACCTCAAGGCAATGGGTTTTGATGGGACGAGTATCGTCTATAACCGTAGCGATGACCTCGATGAGATTTTCGGTACTGACCTCGAGAAATGCTACATGAACATAAGGATGCATTCTCTTCGTGACCCTTCGCAAGCGCCAGAGGGTATGGCTACCGTGCAACTTCATACGATGCTCCCTTATGATTATATGGGTAACTGGGGGAGGAAAAAGGATGGCACGTTGGGCAGGGAGTACACAGAGCTGGAAAAAGCGGTGGCAGGTAAACTTATTGCCTCGGCCGAGAAGATTATTCCCGGGCTTTCAGAGCACATTGTTGTGGAGGACATAATTAGTCCTTTGACACTCGAGCGTCGCACGCTTAACAGCGAGGGAGCTACCATGGGGTGGTTCCCGGCTCCGGGCGGGAAGATGCGCAGCCAGAAAACACCGATCAAGCGCCTCTATCAGGCAGGAGCCTGGACATTCCCCGGCCCGAGCATATATATGGTGGTTCCGTCAGGAAGAAATGCTGCCCGGCTGGTTTTAAAAGAAGCCCGTGGCTAATCCCAGTTCCGAAGCCCCTCTACAGGAACTCCCGGTTCCAGCTGTCATCCCGGACCGAGAGAATGGGGCTTCGGGCCAGTTTGTCGATTCTTTGGAAAGCCCTGAGAATTGATCGTCACTACTTGGTTTTTCTCTCCGTTCCGGTGTGTAATGTATTGTATTTTGTTTCCCACCAAAATTTAATGAACGTCGCCCACATTATCGGAGGAGGGGTTTATGGACGTACAGGGAAAATCTCCTCACCTGGAGGGCCCCGATAGCACGCTCCTTCCGGAGAAACGCTACCAGCCTCCAAAGGTGGTGTTCGAAGGAAAGTTGGAGGTCAGGGCCGGAACCCCTATGGGAAAACATCCGGGGGAGGGATTGTTGGATCCGGCTAGCCCAATATTCCTGTTCCGTGGGGAGTAAAGGGGTGGACGAATGGGATCTGGACTGGTAAGGGGGCATGCTCATGGGTAGAAGATTCATGTCTATTTTGCTGGTTTTTTCTGTGGCATTTGTTCTGAAGTTCCTGGCAACTGCCGCTTTTGCAGCCGACAGTGACATCGTGCTCAGCGAGATCATGATAAACTCGATGACCGACTCCACACAGAACAATGGAGAATGGGTCGAGATATATAATAAAGGAAGTTCGCCCGTCGACCTGACTGGGTGGCGATTGGAGGATAACAGTGGCACTGAATACAGCAGGACGATCACGTCTTCTATGTGCCCCTATGGTTCTTCCTGTGTGATGCCCGCCGGGGAAACATGGCTGATAGCAAAGTCACAGACGGATTTGCAGGCGGAATTCGACCTTTACACGAACCCTCTAAGACCCACCGTGCAGACGACGCGCACCATATTCCTGAATGCCAAGATCGGCAACGGGCTGGCAAACAGTAATGACCACTTGATACTTTGGAATTCCTCCGGCAAAGCAGTGGATTGTGTCTCCTGGGACTCCTCTGGCACTTGCGGAAGCTTGCCATATGTGGCGGGAGGAGACGGGGTTGATCAGAACAAAGATGGGGACAATGGAGAATCGATAGCCAACATAGCAACCAATGGTCGGGCTCAGTGGTACGACCACCGACCAAACGCTTCTCCTTACAACCACATCAATACTGCCACAGACGACACCACGGCTGTGGTCCTGTCAGGATTTACGGCCATGCCAGAAAGCGCGTCTTGGTGGTTGTTATCCATCCTTCCCTTTGGCGTGGTGATGGGGCTGATCCTGATAAAGAAGAGGATATTCTGAGGAGGAGGGAGGTGTCTCCCTTCACGATCCTGGGAGAAGCTCGCGCGAGTATGGGCATGTTGTAGGATCGCTTCATCCCGCGAGGTGGAAACATGGGGGAAAGTCAGTCCCGGGATGAGGGCTCTGTGGCCTTCGTGTAGTCCATACGCGTCTGAGTGGCATCGGTTTTTGGGGTGGGGCGAGGGCGAACTTGTGGCGCACTTCCGGAATGAGGTCGGTAGCCGCGAAGAGGTATGCCGGTTTCGGTGTAGGGTCTTCCACAACCACCGCAGCGAGCCGTGGCGCGTGGGTTGGCGCGCCGGTCCGCCTGCGCACGAACGCGGCATCGCCGAAACGCTTGGTATGGGCGCGGGTGATGACGATGGTAGCAATGGGAAGCCCCTCGCCAGGCAGAAATCTCACGATTCTGCGTCCACCATGAGTGCATTCCGTCCATGGGCGAGAACACCTGCATTGGAGCTGCCCCGCAGGTGGTAGATGTCGGGCGCAAGGGCGATGGCTTTCATCGGCTTTACCTTGGCTACAAGCCTCTGGCCTTCCTCAGAAACGCTGGGATGTTGATGTCGTCCACTGGCTCGTGGGTGTCCCGCAGCGGTATCGTGCGGCCGCTGGACGCCGTTACTTTCTTCTCCACAGTAAATCCGGTGGCAATCAGGGTGATTCGGAGCGTGTCGCTCATCTGCGGGTCTATGACCGCACCGAATATAATGTTGGCCTCCGGATCCGCCGTCCTGTGAATGATCTCCGCAGCTTCGTTGACTTCATGCATCCCCATATCGGGCCCCCCGGTGATGTTGAACAATATCCCTTTCGCTCCATCGATGCTGATGTCCAGGAGCTGGCTGTGGATTGCTTTCTCCGCGGCCTCCCTGGCGCGGTTCTCGCCATTGGCCTCGCCGATGGACATCAGGGCAGCCCCGCCTTCTTTCATTATAGCCCGCACATCGGCGAAGTCTACGTTGATGAGGCCGGGGATGGTGATCAGTTCGGAGATCCCCTGGATGCCCTGACGAAGCACGTCGTCCGCCAGCCTGAACGCATCCTGAAGGCTAACCTTTTTATCGGTGATCTGGAGAAGCCTGTCATTGGGTATGGAGATCAGAGTGTCCACTGTATCCTGGAGCACTTTGAGGCCATCCTCTGCGACTTTCATCCGGCGTTTCCCTTCGAAGGAGAACGGCTTGGTGACCACACCGATAGTCAAAGCGCCGGCCTCTCTGGCCAGAGTAGCAATCGTCGGCGAGGCACCAGTGCCGGTCCCGCCTCCAATGCCAGCGGTCACGAAGACCATGTCGGCTCCATCTATGACCTTGCGGATGTCCTCTTGGGATTCCTCGGCCGCTTTCTGGCCGATTTCTGGATCTCCGCCGGACCCCAGACCTTTGGTCAGTTTGTCGCCAATTCTCAGCTTGGTAGGCGCTTTGGAAAGCACTAGCGCCTGGGCGTCTGTGTTCACGGCGATGAACTCTACGCCTTGAATCCCTTCGGCGATCATCCGATCCACAGCGTTGGAACCGCCTCCTCCGACGCCAACTACTTTGATCTGAGCAAAATCGTCCATGATCGGTTGCTTGTTAGCCATCTCTCATCTCCTTTCCAGATTTCCTTGTAGCGATTATTCCGGTAGGAAGGCACTAAGCCATCCCTTGAGTTTCCCCAGGAAGGGAATTCCCTCCACTCTTTCCGTAGTTGTGTACCTGCCGGGCACCGATTCCTGGCTCCATCTCAGAAGGCCCGCCACTGTTGCGAAGGCAGGGGCATGAATCTGCAACGCGGCCGTGCCCATCACATCACGCGGCTCCCCTGTCCGCAAAGGCATGTCATGCGGAAATACATCTTTCGCCAGCTCCAGGAATCCGGCGAGGGAGGACGTGCCTCCGGTGAAGACCACCCCGGCGGTGAGCAGTTCGTCGTAGCCCGATCGTTTGATCTCCCGCCATATGTATTCCAGGATCTCCATCGCCCGTGCCCGCAGTATCTCCGCCATCAGTTTCTTGGACACCGGCACCTCTCTGTCGGCCCCGAAGCCCCTTACCCTTACGATCTCGTCCGCCACGTCGTCCACCCGGACGTTCCCAAATTCTTCCTTCAGGTGATTTGCCTCCTCCCGCGGGATTTTCAGGATCGTTGCCAGGTCCCTGGTGAGGAATTCGCCAGCAAGGTCGAGGGACGTGGTGTACCACAGGCCGTTGTTGAGGAATATCCCTATGTCCACCGTCCCTTCTCCGATGTCCACTACGGCGCTCCCGATCTGGCGTTCCTCTTCCGTTAGCACCCCGTACCCTGATGCCATTGGTGCAATGATCTGCCCATCTAAGTCTACGCCGTTTTTTTGGACGCACTGCTGGACATTGTTGAAACTGCTGCTCGATCCCACGACGACGTAGGCTTCCACCTCCAACCTGTATCCGAACATCCCTAATGGATCCTGGATACCGCTTTGACCGTCCACGGTGTAGCTCCGGGGCGCGGCGTGGATCACGACCTGGTTCTGCTGAATCGAGATGGCGCTGGCCTCGTCCAGTGCGTGCAGTATGTCGTCGTCGCCGATGATGTGATCTTTTCCCAGGACGCTGACACTTCCACTGCTGTTGGTCGAAGTAGTGTGCACCCCGGAGATTCCGACGTAGGCGCTTTCTATTTTCCCTTCCAGCCTTTCCTCCGCATTGGCGATTGCCTGCCCGACTGCTTCTGCCGCCTGCTTCAGGTCCACCACCGTGCCCCTATGCACTCCTTTGGAAGGGGCCAGGCCGAGGCCCATCACGTCCAGCCTGCCGCTTTCCGTTGTCTCGCCCACCGCGACGGCGATCTTGCTGCTGCCGATGTCTATCGCTGCTGTGATCATCGCCATTTCTCCTCAGCGCCTGTATATTCTCTTGAACCGGGCGTCCACGTCGTGCGGTCGGATCCCCTTTTCGAGCCATCCCTGGCGGACTTTCAGATAGTTTCCTATCCGCCGGGATAGACCGCCGTACTCGCCGAAAGCCACCGTCCACCCCGCAGGGTCTTTCATCTCCAGCCCTCGGCTTCCAGTCTTGAAATCCGTCACGCCGAGCTCTTTGTGCAGTCTGAGCATAGCTTCCAGATAGGCCGGTATCATCTTGCCGTCGCTGTTGGCCGCCTTCCCGGTCGGATCCGACAGGTAGATTGCCGGAGGCGCGCCCATAGGCTTTAGGCTTACCCCTTCCGTATCCACCCATGTGGTGCCTGACGGATTGTTCCAGACAATCTCTGGCGTCCTCTCGGTTATGTCGATTGTTACGTTGTTCGGCAGCCCTCTGTGGACCCTGGCCTTTTTCACGTAGGGCAGGGCGCTTTCGATACGCTGTGCCGTCTTCCCCGGGTTCACTTTCAGGATTTGCTTCCCTTCTACGTCGCTGGCCCAGTAAACCGATGCTTTGTCCAGCCGGTGGATGCCGTGGATGTACGCCCCGTGCACGTAGAACTGTGGCGCAGTGAAAAGCCAGTACACCAGCGCCAGCACTGCTATCGCCCCGGCCATCGCCAGGGCCAGCACCCTGGCCGTCTTCCCTGATATCTGGCGGATGCTTTGCACTTGGAGTTGGGGCGTCACACTATGGAATGTCTGTCTTTTTCTGCTTTTCCGTTTCTTCAGCTTGACGCCTTTGCCCATTTCATACCTCCATATTGCTGCGGAAGCCATTAGCATTTTGAGGGGGAAGTCCCCCACCAGAGACCTGGCTGTCAGCTTACTGCTAACGACTACCGACCCCTTTCCAGTGCCAGCTCGATGAGCCTGTCCACGAGTTCCCGGTAGGTGATCCCGGTGGCCTCCCACAGCTTCGGATACATGCTCACGTCGGTGAATCCTGGCATCGTGTTTAACTCGTTCAGGTAAATCTCTCCGGTGGATTTGTCCAGCAGGAAATCCACCCTGGCCAGCCCCTCACAGCCGATTGCTTTGTACGCCCCGATGGCAATCTCCTGCACCCGCCGCGTCAGTTCGTCAGGTATCGGGGCTGGGATGACGAGTTGGGTCGACTTGCTCTGATACTTAGCCTCGTAGTCGTACCAGTCTTTGCCTGGCTTCACCTCCCCGGGAACCGATGCGATAGGCTCTTCGTTCCCCAGGATGCTGCACTCGATTTCCCTGGCCGGGATTCCCTGCTCGATCAGGATTTTCTGGTCGTACCTGGCTGCCAGTTCCACCGCATCGGCCAGTTCTTCCTCTCTCTCGACTTTGCTTATTCCCACGCTGGACCCCAGGTTAGCGGGCTTCACGAAGACGGGGTACGTGAGCCTGGCGCTAACCCTTTGGATTATCGCCTGTCGGTCGAACCACCATTCGTGCAGTGTGACCGATTCGTATGGAAGTATTGGGAACCTCTGGCTCTGGAAGACCATTTTCGCCAGTGCTTTGTCCATTCCAGCGGCGCTAGCCGCAACTCCGCTTCCTACGTATGGCACGCCTGCTATCTCCAGAAGTCCCTGGATCGTGCCGTCCTCCCCGTACGGCCCATGGAGTACCGGAAACACCACGTCCAGGCTTTGGAGCAGGCCATCCGGCGGGAGTGTTCCGCCCACCCTCACATCCTCGTCTGGCGGCGTGCTCCTGAACCCGTGCAGGCGCACCTCTGCCATCGCCTCCAGGTATGCCATGGGATCGCTGCCCGTCACCCACCGGCCTTCCCTATCTATGCCGATAGGCACGATCTCGTATTTTTCCGGGTCCATGGCGTTAATCACCGATCTTGCGGAGACCAGGCTCACTTCATGTTCCCCGGACTGCCCTCCGAAAATGACCCCGATCCTTAGTTTTCTCAACGTCCTACCCCTGATTTGATTTGTCCATCCGCTGATTCGCTGATTCGTTGGTTCAGCACCAGTATCTCTGGCTCCAGCGCGACGCCGAACATCTCCTGCACCCGGTGCTGCATCTCTTCCATGAGCGCCAGCACGTCCGAGGCGGTGGCATCTCCCAGGTTCACAATGAAATTCGCGTGTCTGGTGGAAACCTGTGCCCCGCCGATGCGGTAGCCTTTCATCCCCGCGGCATCCAGGAGCCTTCCGGCGTAGTCACCGGGCGGATTCCGGAATGTGGAGCCGATGCTTGGTTCTTTCGGCTGCGTCTCCCGCCGGTGATTCAGGTATCCATCGGCCAGTCTGCACAACTCGTCTCTGTTGCTTTGCTTCCCATGGAATGTGGCGGTCAGGACGACCCATCGATCGCCCCGAGCGAGCGCCTCTTTTATCCTGCTCGTCCTGTAGCCGTATTCCAGCTTTGCCACAGGCCAGGTCTCCCGATGCCCGTCGGGGGTAAGCAGATCGGCGCTCTTCAGCACCGATGCGGTATCGCCGCCGTACGCTCCCGCGTTTCCCACCACCGCTCCGCCGACTGTGCCGGGGATGCTGACGCCCCACTCCAGGCCCGCCAGTCCGGCCTGGATCGCTCCACGGGCCAGCCCTGCGAAAGGCATCCCGGCTTCGGCGTAGATGTCTCCCCCATTCATGTGCCACCCTTTGCACCGGTTCAGGATGACCAGACCGCGGATTCCTTCGTCTGGAACGAGAACGTTGCTGCCGCCCCCCAGCAAGGTGTACGGTATGCCGTGCTCCAGGGCCAGCCGGATAGCCTTCACCAGAGAATCCACATCCTCGGCTTTGAAAACCATCTCCGCCGGGCCTCCAACGCCGATGGATGTGTACGGCGCCAGTGGGACTCCCCGCTCCGGCAAGAAGCCGAACTCGGATGCCCAGACTTTCAGGAATCCTGCCAGGCTCACTTTCCTGCCTCCTGGAGAGCGTCCAGCACCTTTTCGCCCACCAGATATCCGTCCCCTGCACCCATCGTCAGAAGGAGTGAACCAGGGCGAATCTCCGCCAGGAGGACGCTTTCCGTTTCCTCCAGGCTGCCGGTGTATCTGGCATCAGGGTGGTGCATCAGCGCGACGATCTGGTCGGCGCTGACCCCCAGGTCGTCTTTCTCCCTGGCAGGGTAGATGTCGGTGATGAGGACGTGGTTGGCCAGCGAGAAACTGGCGGCGAAATCCTTCATCAGCGCTTTCGTCCTGGTGTAAGTATGGGGCTGAAACACGGCCCACATCTCCCTGCGTGGATATCGTTCCCGCGCCATCTGGAGCGTCGCCTTGATCTCAGTAGGGTGGTGGGCGTAGTCATCTATCACCAGGATGTCATTGACCGATCCTTTGATCTCGAACCTGCGCTCCGTGCCGCGGAAGGACTGGAGAACGTCCGCCGCGTCCTCCGGCGCTATCCCCTCGGCATGGTGCACCGCTGCGATGGCTGCTATGGCGTTGGAGATATTGTGCCTGCCGGATAGCGGCAGTTGCACCGGCGTTTCACCGTCCGGGTATATCAGGAGGAACAGGTTGCCGCCCGCGGGAGCATGAAATATCTGGGCTGCGTGCCAATCCCCCTGGGCGACGCCGTATTCTACCCAGGAGATGTCCCGCCGGTGAGCTTTCTTCCTGGCGATCCTTGCTCCTTCGTCCTCGGCGCACACCACTGCTGTCTCTCCTGCAGGGATGTTGCCCAGGAAATCCACGAACGCTTGCAGGTGCAGCTCTGGCGTGGGGTAACAATCCACGTGATCCCAATCCACGTTGGTGACCACCGCCACATCTGGCTTCAAGCCCAGGAACATGTGGTCGTACTCGTCCGCCTCCACTACGAAGGAAGGGCCTTTCCCGGCATGGGCGTTCTTGCCCAGACTTGTCAGGACGCTTCCGACGATGAAGCTTGGGTCGCGCTTCAACTTCGTCAGGATGTGGGAGATCATCGCGGTGGTGGTGGTCTTACCGTGAGTGCCCGCCACGGCTACGACGTTTTTATGCCCCGTTAGCACCCCTAGGAACGGCGCCCGTTTCACCACAGGAATCCCTGATTCTCTGGCAGCTTGGACCTCCGGGTTCTGCTCCGGGATCGCCGACGATATCAGCACCAGGTTGGCGCCTGCCACATTCTCCGGTCTATGTCCCGCGAATATCACCGCACCCATTGTCCGCAGACTGGCGCTCCTGGACCCTGGTGCCCTGTCCGATCCACTTACCCTGTACCCTTCCTCCAGCAGGATGCGTGCGATCGCTGAGAGCCCGGTGCCCTCGATCCCCACCAGGTGGATATGGCTATTTTTGTCTGCCAGAACTTCTGGAATTCCCTTCATTTCCGCACCTGCATCAGAATCAGCAGTACCACAAGGCCGATTATCAGCTTGTCGCTCATTATCGCTGGCGGCAGGTAGTGTATTGCTCCCCGGGCGAAATCCGTTAGCGTGTTATTGAACGCCCATGGTGGCAGCGGGTAGCCGAAGTGGTCGGTATAGTACCACAGAGTTCCCGCCACCAGATAGCCGTTTATTGCCCCAACGGAAACGTTCAGCAGGAACCTCGTGTGCCCCTTCGCCGGGGTGCCCGAGAAGGTCAGTGTCCTGCCGCCGTAGGCCGCTATCACTGCCAGCAAGAAAGCTCCGGTGAAAATGGTCATCAGAACCATCTTGCTCTCTATTGGCAGGACTGCTACCTTCAAGGGATTTTGCCCGTGGAGTTCGGAGTACGCTTTCCAGTAGATCCCTGCTTTTTGCCCCTGAGACCCTGCTTCCACCACCCTCTCAGCCTGCTTCAGGGCCCACATTGTCGCCAGGATCACGGTGGTCACACCAAGCTCTTTGTGATACCCCCGCACTATGGCGATGATGACGAAGAATGCCATCACCGTGCCCCAGAGGATCTCTATCGGGCCCACGTTTCCCCCTTTACTCCCGCTTTTTCTTCGGCTTGATCGAGAATCCTGAAAGTAGCAGCACCACTACGATCGACACGATAATGATTAGCTTGAGATCTAGGTTCATTTTAGTGAGATCGTTCACCGTCTGTGCCACGATATCGTTGCCGGTAGCGGATGTGCTCTTCACCTGCATTTTCCACGGGTACAATGGAAGGCTGCTGGGAAGCGACGGGGCGAAAGTCACTGCCATTATATACCCCACGCTTGCGCCGAGAGCCGCCCCGATGAGTGATGGTCCTCCTTTCAGTTTCGACCAATTCCCTATGAAGAGCACGAGCACTAATATCACGATGCCCAGGATCATCCCGGTCGCGGCGTCTTCTGAAAAGGGTGCATGTATCCCTTTTATCGTTGCTTCTGCTGCCTTCAGGTCTCCCCTGCCAAGGGCGCCAAGCCCTCCGTGTACAGCCAACATTATACCCGTATACAGGCCGTTTAGCATTTCTATGGACTTATTCCTGATAGGCTTGTCAGAGAGCATGGTGTAGAAAGAGTAAATGCCGGCCAGATATAGCATCCACCGTTTGTACCCGCCTTTGTAACCCAGCCAGGCGAACACCCCCACGACGAGGGAGAGCGTCAGCACTTGTTGGAACGTGATGGCGACGGGTGTGGCAGAGCCAGGCATTTATCCCTCCCTTTCCGTGAGCTGCCAAAGCTCTCGGACGATTTTCGCGGCCGCCCCAGGTCGGGCCAGCTTCTGTGTCTCTACCCTCATCTGGGCGAGTTTTTCCGGATCGTCGAGCAACTTCATCAGCATTGGCAGCAATCCCTGGCCCAGATCCCTGTCCTCGATCACCTCGGCAGCGTTGTATCTGGCCAGGTATTCGGCGTTGAGCCTCTGGTGTGCCCCTGCGTATGGATACGGAACCAGGACTGCCGGGAGCCCGGCCGCGGGGAGTTCTCCCAGGGTCGAAGCTCCGGCCCGGCAGACAGCCAGATCAGCGGCCACCAGCGCTTTCGGCAAGTCGTCCATGTAGGCGTGGATGTGATACCGAACCTGGAGCGCCTGGGGGAGCCGCTCGCGGGCCTGCTGCATCCTCTCCAGATCCGTCTGACCCGTCACGTGGACCACCTGTGCCCGGCGGAGCAGTTCTGGCAGGATGTTGACCATCGCCATGTTGATACTCCTGGCCCCCTGGCTCCCCCCAAACGCGATGACGGTGGACACATCTGGTTCCAGCTTCAGATCGGCTTTCGCGTCCTCCGCTTTCAGGTTGTAGAACTCCGCCCTGACAGGGTATCCTGTTACCACGCCCTTGCCTGGGAAAAAATCCAGGGTTTCCCGGGCGGTGACCGCCACTTTCCCCGCGAACCGGCTCAGGTGCTTCACCGTTGCACCAGGAACGATGTCAGGCAGGTATATCATAGAAGGGATGCCAAGCATCCACGCCGCTATGAGTACTGGTGCTGCTACGTATCCACCGCTGACCAGAACGACATCCGGCTGCCATTCTTTCAGGATGCGGAGCGCTGCAAGTGCCCCTTTGGATAGCAGGAATGCTCCGCCGATGGCACTAAGCGGGTTCTGTCCTCGGAGCTTGCCTGCGGGCATCGTGCGGAATTCCATGCCCTGCATTGGCACCAGCCGTGCCTCGGCGCCTTCTTTCGTGCCAAGGTAGATGAATTCCGATTCCCTAGCGTCGCCTGGTACCTGTACGTCTGAGGGCTGGCCGTCTTGGCACGCGTTTCGTACTGCTAACAGTGGATACACGTGCCCTCCGCTTCCCCCGCCTGCCAGAACTACTCTTTTTCCTGACTTTGACATCGCTCGCTGTCCCTCTGGATATGCTCAACAGCAGTCCGATCCCTGCCATGCTCGCTACCAGCGATGATCCGCCGAAACTCAGGAATGGCAGGGTTACCCCCGTGACCGGCGCCACTGCCGTCACGACCGCTATGTTCAATGCTGCCTGGATCGTCAGCCAGCTCGTGATCCCCACCGCCAGCAGGCTACCAAACTGGCTGTCGCTCTGGATTGCTATGTGGAATCCTCGATATGCCAGGAAAGCGAACAGCCCCAGCACCAGGAGGCTTCCCACCAGTCCCAGCTCCTGCCCCAGCAGGGCGAAGATGTTGTCGTTCCAGGAGAGGGTGAGGGCGTGCTGGTGGGGCAGGTCCACAAGCCTGCCGGTGAGCTTTCCCGTCAGGAGCGCCTGCAGGTTCTGCTTTACCTGGAACTGATTGCTGCTCATCGGGTCTCCCAGGTGGGACAGGTAGTCGTGCATCCTGCTGGATGTGTGCTGGTACCTGGTGATCAGGACGGTGAACGCCCCTGCCATCACCGCTATCAGGATGCCGATTTGGCTCCAGGTGGCCCCGGCGATGAAGAACATGGTCATTGCCGTCGCCGTTATGATGAAAGCGGTGCTGACATCCGGCTGTATCGCCACCAGGCCTGCAGTGATGCCGATGAGCACCCCAAAGGGGATCAGTCCCTCCTGGATGTCTTTCAGCCGGTCTCCTTTGGAGGTCGTCCACGCGGCTATGTAGATGACCAGCACCAGCTTTGCCGCCTCGCTCGGCTGCACCGATCCATGGAAGAAACTCCGGGTGGAGCCGAAAGTGCTGCTTCCCAGAAATCGGACGGCGATGAGGGCGAGGATTGTCGCTACCAGGAGCGGCAGCGCCAGTTTGCGCCACAGGCTGAAATCCTGCCATGCCATGAACATCATGGCCGCCAGACCAACCATCGTCCACATGAGTTGCCGCCTGATGAGGTTCGTCGGGTTGTTGTCGTTGATCACCCCCGGGCTGTTACCGTTGATCACCCCAGCGCTGAAAAGCATGGTGAGGCCCAACGCCAGTAGCGTTGCAACTATGGCCATCAACAATAGATCGGGTATTCGTTTCTGCTTCCGGCGTTTTGTCATCCTTGTCCCCAGTTACGGTCTCGCTGATTTGCCTTTCTGCCGGCTTGCCGATTTGTATGCAGCGCCTGCACGATCTGCCGGAAATGCTCCCCACGCTCCGCGAAATCTTCGTATGCGTCGAAGCTGGTGCCGCCGGGTGACATCAGCACCACGTCGCCCGGTCGTGCCAGCCTCGCTGCTGCTTCCACCGCTTCCGCCAGCGTCCCGTGTTTCTCGATGGATTCGAGCACGCTGTCGGCGGGCGTGTCCTTCCGAACGCTTGCTTCGATCAGGTTCGCCGCCTCGCCGAAGAGTACCAGATGCCGGACTTTTCGGTGTACCATGCGGGAATATTCCTCCCAGGGCAGGTGCTTGTCCCTGCCTCCGGACAGGAGTACTATTGGTTCGTCGAAAGATTTCAGCGCCGCCACTGCCCTTTCCGGCGTGGTGGCGATGGAATCGTTGACCCAGGTAACGCCTTCCCACACCCTAACTTCCTCCAGGCGGTGTGGAACGCCGGCGAAAGTCGTCGCAGCCTCACGGATTCCATAGATGTCGGCTCCTGCGATCCGTGCCAGGGCGGAGGCGGCCAGGACGTTGGCGACATTGTGTTCTCCCCTGAGCTTCAGCTCGTCATGGCGGCAGATTTCTTTTTCCACGCCGCCGACCCGCAGCATGAGCCGGTCTCCTTTCAGGTACGCCCCTTCCGCAGGCGGTTTTCTCAGGCTGAAGCCGTACACTTTTGCCCGCAGCGGGAACCTCTCTTCCGGCTGGCCTTTGCCCTCTGGCACGAAGACCTCTCCCGCCCGATACCACTCTCCCGTGATGCGGTCGTCCAGGTTCAGGAGCGCCACGTCGTCGGTCCCCTGCCATCGGAAGATGTTGGCTTTCGCCGCCGTGTAGTTCTCCATGGATGAGTGCCTGTCCAGGTGGTTGGGGGTCACGTTCAGAACCGCCGCCACCTGTGGGCTGAGGTGGAAAAGTTCGAGCTGGAAACTGGACAGCTCCAGCACCACCTGATCGCTTGCTTCGATTTCGTCCAGGTACTCGATGAGCGGCTTGCCGATGTTCCCGCCGACCCATGTGCGCAGTCCTGAGGCCTCCAGCATCTTCCCTACCAGCGTCGTGGTGGTGGTTTTGCCGCTGGAGCCAGTGATCCCGATCGTCCTCCCCCTGGTTCGCTCTAGAAACAGCATCGAATCGTTGCTCAGAGGGATGTTCCTGCGCACCGCCTCCCGAACGATAGGGATGGATGGCGGCACTCCTCCGCTCAGGCAAAGGAGGTCGCAGCCGTCGAGCAGGCTCAATGGATGGCCTCCGAGCGCCAGTTCTACCGGCAGGCCACCCAGGGACGCTATCGCGTCGGTCAGGGCATCCGCAGGGCGGATGTCGCTGGCGGTTACGCGGGCGCCTTGCCTGGCAGCCCAGCGTGCTAGCGCTGTGCCCTGGCGTGCCAGCCCCAGTATCACGATCCTTTTGCCGCTCACAGGCTCGGTCATTTTCCCCCGACCTCGACAGGGTAGGTTCGCTGGTTTGTCGATTCACAACAGCGCCAGCGCCACGCCCAGCATGGCGCACAAAGTCCCGATGAGCCAGAACCGCTGGGTGATCTGGGTTTCCTCCCACCCCAGTAGCTCGAAGTGGTGGTGGATAGGTGTCATTTTGAAAAGCCGCTTGCCGCCAGTCAATTTGAAATACCCCACCTGCAGCATCACTGATACCGCTTCTGCCACGAAGGGCAGGGCGATGACTGGAAGAAGCACCCACTGTCCGGTCATCAGTGCCACCACCCCCAGAGTCGCCCCGAGGGAAAGGGACCCCAGGTCGCCCATGAACAAGTCGGCTGGGTAGGCATTGAACCAGAGGAATGCCATGATTGCCCCTACCACTGTGAAGCAAAATGCTGCCAGCCATACCTGTCCCTGCAGGTACGCTATCACGCCGTAGGACGCGAACGATACGGAAGCCAGGCTCCCTGCCAGCCCGTCCAGCCCGTCCGTCAGGTTGATCGCATTGGACGATCCCACGATGATGAACATCGCTATTGGAATGTACCAGTACGAAAGGTCTATTTTCTGCGGCACCGTTGGCAGGGCGATGCTGTGGATGTCGAGCCGGAACATCAGCACCAGAGCAATGATCAGTGCCAGGACCAGTTGTCCCGCCATTTTCTGCTTTGCTGTCAGTCCGAGCCCTCTTCTGGGGCCTCGTACCCCCTCCCAGTCGTCTACCGCTCCCAGGAGACCATAGGTTGCCATGGTAAAGACGGGGACCAGCACCGACCGACCGATGAGGGTCATGCCCCATAGATTCGCCAGGTTCAGGACTATCGTGATAGTGAGCACTGGCAACAGGATCATCAACCCGCCCATGGTCGGCGTGCCCATTTTCGTCTGGTGTCGCTCCGGCCCCTCGATCCGGATCACCTTACCGATGTGGTACTCTTTCAGCAGGTGTATCAGTGGGTCTCCCCAGATCACGGCCAGGAAAAAAGAGATCGTCCCAAGGGTCAGGGAATACGCCATCAGCTATTCTCGCTCTCGCCGGAGCGGATTCCGGCAACGATCTGTTCCATCTGCATTGAACGAGAGCCTTTCACCAGGACGTAGTCCTCCGGCAGGAGTGTTTCTTTCAGTATCTCGACCGCTTCCTCGTTGCTTTCCACCATGTAGACATCCTCTCTGCCCATGCCACACGCCAGCGCTTCCTCGCCGATGATGGTGGCCCTGGGTCCAACGGTTATCAGCTTTGAGATTACCTCCGCTGCACGCCTGCCTACCAGCCGATGGCCCTTTTCCTCGTAAGAGCCAAGTTCCAGCATGTCTCCCAGGACAGCGATCTTCCGACCCTCCAGGTCCTCCAAGAGGTTCAGGTCGGCGATGGTGGAATCCGGGCTGGCGTTGTAGGTGTCATCCAGGACTGTGCTGCCGTTTATGCCAGGCGTTACCAGGAGCCGGAGTTGAGCGTTATCGCCTCGGAGACCATGCAGTATTTCCCCCCATGACATCCCCAGCACCAGGCCGACTGCCGTTGCCCGGAGAGCGGTGTGGACACTATGGGTACCCAACAGCGGTAAGTGGAGGCTCAGCGTCTCCTTCCCATAGTGGAGCCGAAAACGGATGCCGTCCATCCCCAGCCCCTTCACGTCCTCTGCCCACAGGTCGCTTTCGGGTGTGAGGCCGTAGCGGAAAGCCCTGGCCTGGGTCTTGTCGGCCATAGCGTCGACCATGGGGTCGTCGGCGTTGAGGATTGCCACGCCGTTAGGGGGGAGCGCCTGCACCAGTTCCGACTTGGCCTGGGCGATCCGCTCGATAGTCTTGAGTCGTTCCAGGTGTACCGGACATACATTGGTCACGACACCGATTTCCGGTCTGGATATCTCGGCCAGCCGTGATATCTCGCCGAGGGCATACATCCCCATTTCCAGCACCGCAATCTGGTGCTCCTGCCTGAGCCTGAGCAATGTGAGAGGGAGGCCAATTTCGTTGTTGTAGTTCCCCTCGCTTTTCAAGGTGCGGAACCGTTGCGCCGTCACCGATGCAACCAGTTCTTTCGTGCTGGTCTTTCCTATGCTTCCGGTTATCCCGATTACCCTCACCTGGAATTTCCGACGCCAGTGCCCCGCCAGGTCTTGCAGGGCGTACAGTGTATCTTTTACCCTGAAGCAGACCGCTTTGCCCCGGGGTGGGGTGGGTTGTGCTGTATCGTTTTGGGCTTCGATGGTGCCAGGCACCTGCGGCCAGGTCTCTCGACATAGCACCGCCTTTGCCCCGTTGGCCACCGCCTCCTCGATGAATTTGTGGCCATCGGTGTGTTCTCCTTTCAACGCGACGAAAAGGCTACCTGTGGCAGCCTTGCGGGAGTCGGTGACGACGTCGGTTATCTTCGTCTTTCTGTACCCCGGTGGGGATGTCTCTGCATCCCTGCCTATCGCTTCCCAAACATCTTGTAATGTCAGTTCCATCAGTTATTGTCGTCGTCCGTAGGAGTTCTGGCGGTCTGGGTCTCCGGTGGCACCTGGAGGTATTCCAGCGTGCGCTCAACTATATGCTGGAACACCGGCGCTGCTACCCGTTCGGCCCAGATGCTCCTTTTTGGCTTCTCGATGGTTACCATGCAGATGATCTTTGGATGGTACGCCGGGACGTAACCCACGAAGGATGCATTGGTAACATTCAGGGAGTACCCGTGTTTTCCGGCGATCTCGGCTGTTCCCGTTTTCCCGGCTACCGGATACCCTGGTATCATGTCATGACCTCCTATCCGCGCTGACGCCACCAGCAGGTTAGTCAGGGCTTTGGCTGTTTCCTTCCTTATAATGCGACTCCGTTTCAACGGAGGGCGGTAGCGTATCAGATTACCGTCGTCCACCAGCCCGTAGAGGGCGTGAGGGCGAACCAGGTTTCCTCCGTTGGCTACTGCTGCGACCGCTGTCGTCATCTGGAGCACTGTGGTTTCCAGCGCCTGTCCGTAAGAATTGCTTGCCATGTCCAGCGGGTTCCACAGTTTGTCGCCGGGCCAGTGTACCACTCCTGATTGCTCCGGTGCAATGTCGACTTCTGTCTTTTCGCCGAACCCGAAACGCCGCAGGTAGTTGTAGAAAGTGCCGGGTCCCATCTCCAGGCTGATCTTGGCTGCCTCGACGTTCAAGGAGTGTACCAGTATTTCCTTTATAGTGACCTTGCCGTAGGCTCTCCTGTCCCAGTTTCGTATATCTCTACCACTGACAATAATCCCTCCAGTGTCTGTGAACATAGTTCGTGTAGTGATCGTACCGCTATCGAGGGCTGCTGCAGCTGTTATGATCTTGAATACTGATCCTGGTTCGAACGGTTCGAAAGTTACCGGGTTTGGCTGTCGGGTTTTGGGGTGAGGGTAGGTGGCCATTGCCAGGATTTCCCCCGTGTGCGGGTCCATCACCACTGCCATCCCTTTTTCTGCCTGGAAGTATTCCACCCCTTTGCGCAACTCGTCTTCCGCTATGAACTGTATCGCCCGGTCTATGGTAAGTATCAGGTCATGCCCTGCCGCTGAAGGGAGGTATGTGCGGTACTGGTCGGGAAGCGGTTCCGGCTTCTGATTCTCCATGCCAGGCCAGGTACCACCTTTGCGGAGGAACTCGTCGTAGGTCTCTTCGACTCCGTACACCCCGCGTCGTATGCCTTTGGGTTCCCATACGCTTCCAAGGATTTCGGATGCCAGCTTCCCCTGAGGGTACACTCTTTTAGGATTCAAACTGACTGTGACTACGTTTGGGTTGTCAAATTTCTTCTTGATCTGCAGGCCAACCTCCCAGGGTAGATCCGTTGCCAGGGGGGCGTACTCCGGCGAGCTTTTCTCCAGCTTTTCTATAATTTCCGATGCCGGGATGCCAGTGATTTGGCTCAGTTTGGCGGCGACATTGGCTCTGTCTTTCGGCCGGATGTTCCGCGGCGTCGCCGAGAGCGTCCAGCGGGGTAGGTCAACCGCCAGCAGGTTGCCATTCCTGTCCACGATGCTCCCTCGCTCTTGCGCCGCGATGGTGCTGCTCGCTGCGAGGGCGATCTTTTTGTTCTGTATCTGCAGCCGGAACATCTGCACTACGAGAATGAGGAAAAACGTACCTACGAGTACCATCAGTACATTTATCCTCGTTTGAAGCTGCGATCGTTTCATGTTGCGTGGCCCTCGACTGTTGATGTCTGGTTTGCCGCTTCGTAGTCCTTGATAGCGTTCAATTATCGAAAGCGCTTGGGGTGTTGTGCTCGTCCTTCACCCATCGCTACCGCTTGTCCATGCCACCTTGCGCATGGGCAAGCTTTACTCCTCTGTCGTCAGGGCAACGGCTGCGTTTCAGCTCTGGCTACACCGGATACCTCCAGGTAGTGAGCCATGCCGCGGTCGGTAAGCCCTACCTGGCGGGCGTAGTCCGTTGCGGAGGAGATGTTAGTCTGTTTCGCCAGGGCAGTCTCCAGCATGGCATTCTCCCATCTGATCATCTCGATTTTGTGTGTCAATTTATGGGACTGAGAGTGGATCACGGCCATCTGAGCTGCCTGGTGAATATATGTTACCAGAAGTAGCGTGGCAATGACAAGACCCAGAAGGAAGCGGATTAGCCTTTTGTACTCTTCCTGGATCATTATGCCGCTGTAGATGTTTCTGTTTCGCCACGGTAGAGTGTTGTTTAGATGTAGTGTTTCCCACATGATCGGTCTCCTTCTTTTGCGCGCTGTGTTATAGCTTTTCGGCTATCCTCAATTTGGCGCTCCGGCTTCTGGGATTTTTTTTGATTTCTTCTTCCGATGGTTTTATGACCTTTCGGTTGATCAGCTTCAAGGTAGGGGAGCGGACGCCCCCCTCGCATTCGGGCCATCCGTCGCATCCTTTTGCCTCTTCTCTCATGTAATGCTTGACGATTCGGTCTTCCAGCGAGTGGAAGGTTATCACTACCAGCCTGCCCCCCGGTTTCAGCAGCTCGACGGCTTGGGGAAGCACGGCCTCCAATGCTTCCAGTTCTCCGTTTACCGCTATGCGTAGTGCCTGGAATGTCCTGGTGGCTGGGTGCAATTTGCCTCGCCTGCCTGCCAGATGTAGAATGATGTCTGTCAATTGTCCGGTGGTTTGTACCGGCCTTGCCTTAACAATGGCTCTCGCGATGCGGCGGGCTCTTGACTCTTCGCCATAGCGTCGGATAAGGTTGGCCAGCTCTTCTTCGCTTAGCCCGTTGACCAGGTCTGCGGCGGTGACGGGCTGGTCTGGGCTAAATCTCATGTCCAGTGGTTCGTCTCGCTGGAACGAGAACCCCCGTCCTTTTGCTGCAAGCTGGTCGGACGAGATGCCCAGGTCCAGCAGGACGCCGTCGACGCAGGCGAAGCCCGCCTCCAGAGCGATATTTTTCAGCCGAGCGAAGTTCCCATGGCGGAGTGTAGTTCTCTTGCCGTACGGTTGGAGTTTCATTCTTGCTCGTTTCAGTGCTTCCGGGTCAGCGTCTATTCCCAGAAGCCTGCCGTTTGGCGTCGAGAGTTCGAGAATACCGGCGGCATGACCTCCTCCACCCAAGGTGCAGTCTATGTACATGCCGCCGGGATGGGGGGCTAGGCTTTGCAGTATCTTTTTGTAAAGTACCGGCTCGTGTAGGCTGGCTTCCATGGCATCGCCTATGGCAGTTCCGTCCAGTCGGGCGGTGCCTGGGATGTCATTTCGGCTTCGTATTCTTTCCAGTCGTCCTTGTTCCATATCTCGAAATGGTCACCGATGCCGACAAAGACGACTTCTTCCTTGATATTGGCATATTCCCGGAGCGGAGCCGGAAGTAGCACCCTTCCCTGGCCGTCGGGGATAGCCTGGCTTGCCGTGGAGAAAATGTGCCGCTGATATTTCCTTACCAGCGGGTGCTTTGGGTCCTTTGCAAGGGCTTTTTGGGCTTTTTCTTCCCAACGTTCGGCAGGGTATCCTTCCAGGCAAGCATCGAAGCCTTTGGCGATCACGACGCCGTTGGCCAGTTCCTGCCGGAAGCTAGAGGGTATGGTGACCCTGTTTTTTTTGTCGAGCGTATGCTCGTACAGCCCTGTGAAGTAGAACATTTTCCTTTTGTAACCCTACCGATTTGATCTGGGGCGATGTGGGCCATTTTCCCCCACTTCTCCCCACTTTTGGCATAGTATAGGAGGTTTTTGAGGGGATGTCAAGATACTTTTGGCGTATGCTCACAATTTTAAACTTAAGCATTTTGTCGTTTGATATTGTTCTACACGAAAGTGGTGTGGTGTTGTGCCAAAGTATACTGTGAATGTGTCTTTGGCGCCAGGCGAGTTTTACGAGCATGAATGTACTATGCGAACTATGCCCACAGGAGGTCAGTTATGAAGCCTATTGTAGAGTGTGTCCCAAATTTCAGTGAGGGAAGGCGCCAAGAGGTAATAGATGCCATTGTGAATGCCATGGCATTCTCGCCAGGGGTCCGCATTTTGGATGTAGAGAAGGATGCGGATCACAACCGCTCTGTGGTCACCATGGTGGGAGACCCGGATGGCGTCCTGGAGGCTGCTTTCCAGGGGATAGCCGCCGCATCCCGACTTATCAACCTCGACGAACACAGGGGTACTCATCCGAGAATCGGAGCTGCGGATGTGGTGCCTTTCGTACCGATAAGCGGCATCACTATGTCGGAATGCGTGGCCCTCGCCCGGAGGTTGGGGGAGCGGGTGGCCGGTGAACTTGGAGTGCCTGTTTACTTCTATGAGGAAGCGGCAAGCAGGCCGGACCGACGCAATCTGGAAAACATCCGGAGGGGCGAGTACGAGGGATTGAAAGAGAGGATAGGCAAGGATCCTGATGCCAAGCCAGATGTAGGGCCGGAGAAGCTAGGGCCTGCCGGAGCTACCGTCATTGGTGCCAGGCAGCCGTTGATCGCTTTCAATGTGTATCTGAGCACTGATAATGTGGAAATAGCCCGCAAGATTGCCAGGGCGGTGCGCCACTCCAGTGGTGGATTCCGTTTCGTGAAGGCCCTGGGGATGCTGGTGGGCGGGCAAGCACAGGTCTCGATGAACCTGACGAACTTCCATAGAACGCCGATGTACAGGGTCGTCGAGGCAATCCGGCGAGAGGCTGCTCGCTATGGCGTTACGATAACCCATAGTGAGATCGTCGGACTGGTGCCGCACGACGCCTTGATCAATGCTGCCAGGTGGTACATGCAGATAGACAACCTGACACCCGATCTCATCCTGGAGAACCGCCTGTGGGGGGAGGAAGGCATGAGATGACCATACTGGTGGACGGTCACAACTTGATCGGCACCGGAGCTCTCCCTGGAATTTCCCTGGACGATGAGGATGATGAGGTGCAGTTGGTGTCGCTTCTCAAAGCGTACAAAGCGCGTGTGAGGCAGAAAATCATCGTGGTTTTCGACCGGGGCTTGCCGGGAGGGCTGTCACGTTCCCTTTCCGGTGGGGGGCTGTCGGTGAGGTTTGCCTCTGCTGGATGCTCCGCCGACGATGTGATTGTCGCTTTGGTGCACAAAAGCTCGACGCCTGGCAGTGTGACCGTCGTGACTTCCGATAGGGAATTGGCGTCCAGGGTTCGGAGGCTCGGGGGAAAGGTCGTCTCCTCGTTGGAATTTGCTGCAGAGATCCGAAAGCCTCCGCCGCGTCCGGAAGTCTCGGAACGGGAACGTTTACACCTTTCCCGAGAGGAGGTGGAGGCATGGCTGGCGCTTTTCAGTGGCTCTCATGGGGAAAGCCATCGCTGATTTCGTGTAGTGATTTTACTACTAAAAAAGGAAGCGCTTTGAGAAGATACAAATAGAGTCTACAAGACAACTTTTGGGGTAGGGCAGACGCTGATCTTCGTGTAGTGAGTTGACTACAAAACCAAGACCCGCCACCAAAAGCAAACAAACAAGAAAAACCAGAGCGGGTCGAGCGGAATGAGTTTGCCTGGGCAAAATGGCGTTTGCAGTGATTCTGAAGGACCAGTAGGGTATTGTATCATGGTACGCTCGGGGAGCTATTACTCTGGTTGCGGAGGATGCTCTGCTCTTTCTTGTGATAGTCGGTGGGGGGACACTATCAGGTTAGATGTAAAAGAAAGAGACGCTCGCGGTAATGAATCTGGCTATGTTAGCCAATCACATACCTGTCCAACAGCGACTCCTACCCCAACTAGCGTAACGGTTGCGCAATCAGTCGCAACTTCACGAAAAACGCCTCGAAAAAAGCATTTTCTTGGTGCACAATATATAGTAGCTCAATCCCAGATCACCACTACATGTAGGCATCTTGACCAAACGGGTGGACAATTCTTTGGTCATGGAAGCCAGTGCAAGGTACAAGATACGCTATCCAAGAGGTGTTGGACCTGGAAAATGGCCGATATCGCTTTCCACAAGTGCCAAAATAAGGGCATTTTTCGTGCTTCGCCCTCTGATTGCGCAAAACTTACGCTAGTACTCCCGGCCGCTACCGGGGCTCAGCTCCTCCCCCCCTCATCCACATTACCGGTATAAGTGCCACCAGGCAGATTCCAAATCCCACCAAGAAGAAATCCTGAAAAAGCGTCAGAACCGGTCGAGTTATCACATCGGGGGAGGTAACTATCTCTTCCAGAGAGAGACCAGCCGTCAGGACATGAAAATGGCCCATCCCCCAAGAACTCAGTGCGGAGAGCCCGATGATCATGCCTATCAGGCGCATCAGGGTCACCAGAGCCGAGGCAACGCCTCTTTCCCCCTCTTTGACCGAATTTATCACTGCTGTGTTGATGGGGGCGATCACCAGCCCGAAACCGAAGCCGCAGGTCACCAGATGAATGGTCATAGCCGGATCGGCAATACCAAGGCTCCAATGGTGCATAAAGAAAAAGCCAAGGCTGCTTAAAGTTAGCCCTAAGGCAGTGGGCAAACGATATCCTGTCCGACGGCAAATGAATCCGCCCGCCAGGGCTCCGATCGGGATCGCCGCCGTGAGGCGCATGAGCCTGAGCCCTCCCTCCAACGGAGCCTTGCCCATGATGGTATCGGTCATCAGCGGAATGTTGACCATGGCGATGATAAGGGCGCTGCCTACCAGAAGGTGGATCGAATTAGCGGCGGAGAAATTGCTGAGTCGGAACAGGGACAGGTGGAAAAGCGGTTCGGAGGCCTTTCTTTCTCGAAGCAGGAATAGGGCGAAAGCGAAAAAGGAGATCGCTAGAAAGGATGCCAGGTATCTAAGAGAATGAGAATAGTTCGATTCGTGAGAGAGTCCCAGAGCAAGGAAAGTCAGGCCCGCCGCCAGAAGGAAGCCGCCGACGTAGTCAACTTTTGCCCGAACCCGGGAGCCAATTCCCAGCATGAAGAAGTAGAAAAGCAAGAGCACTGCGAAGCTTATGGGAAGGTTGATCCAGAATATCCAGCGCCAGCCAACATATTGAGCTATCACCGCTCCATAGAAAGGCCCCAGGACACCGCCTGCTTCGACAGTGGCTCCAACGATTCCCAGCGCGACGCTTCTCCTTTCCGCTGGAACTATGTCGCCGACGATTGCCATGGCTACCGGCACCATTGCCCCACCCCCTGCTGCCTGGATCACCCTGGCGCCGACCATCCAGTAAAGGCTGTGGGCCGCTGCTGCCAGGATAGAGCCACCCATGAAGATGAGCAGAGAGAGGGCGTATATCCGACCGTGTCCGTAGACGTCGGAGACCCGCCCCATGAGGGGCATGGCCATCGCGTATCCTAAGAGATACCCGATGACTACCCACGCTGCTTGATCCAGTCGGGTCACCGGGAGGCGGAGAGACTTCATGATGTCGGCCAGAGCACCATAGATGACCGTCTGATCGAGCGCAGCAAAGAAGATGCCGGCGCAGAGAATGACCAGGGCCAGTCGCACAGACGGACTAGCCCCGGTAGATTTTTTCGGACCTGGTTTCATGATGTTCTTCAGAGTCTACACTCAAAGTGATAACTATGGCTGACCAGCTTCACGACCTGGCCTTCGGGATTGGGGGAAGTAAACGGCAGCGTCCAGGCAGACCCCATTCTGCGGCAGAAGCCGGGTTGGTTAATTTTCGCCAATGTGCGGGCGGGTTTCACTGAGGTAGCTTGATACTAATCGCCTGGTCGAACTTGGAAAGCTTCATTGTCCTGGTAATGTCAGCTTGTTCGCCTTTGGTGATCTGCCCCTTGAGCCTTATCTGTCGCAGAAGGAAATCCTTTTTGCCGATCCAGACCTCGGTATCTACCGAGGTGCCTCCAATGGCAGCGCCGCAAGTGATGGGGCGTAACTGGCCTGAATCGATGCTTCCCTTGACGTGGTAGCAGGCCACGCCCGAAATCTCTTCATCCGCCAGCCTCATTGGCGAGGTTATCCCACCTATGATGGCTTTTATGCCGGTGTCGGGGTCAAAGAACTTCACTGCATTGAATACAGTGGGGAGTGGTTCCCACTTCCCGCTCAGCGGATTGGTCATGTAGGTTGTTTTTCCCACGGTGATGATCTTGACCTCCATAGCCGTGTTGCCCATGGTGGCCGAGATATCAAGTTTGAGCTTGTCCGGCCGAGCTACATCACCTGACGCGCTGAGCATTTTTAGACCCATGGCAATTGGTGAGCCACTGCTCTGCTCCAACTCAAAGTGGAAGTAATTCAGGTTTCCCATGGCGGTGCTGCATCGCTGGGTGATCTCCTGGGGGCTCGGCGTGGGCGGGGCAGGCTTTTCCTTCGGCCCACAGGCCGAGAGGAGCAAGGGTAACAAGACTACCATGACGAGTAACCGCTTCATGATTCACCTCCTCGTGCATTATCGCCTGTTTACACCGAACAGGCAGGCCGCATCTTGGCAATACCCGAGCTTTGTCGAGGCCAATCCAAAAGATTCTCTGACCACGGCGGTCGGGCAGGTTCCGTCGCGCGTTCTTGACACTCCGAGAACCGAGAGCGACCAGAGTGCGGCAGGCCTGAACCTCTCAAGAATCAGTCGATCGGAGAGAGTGCAGAGTTCGTCGCACCTCCTAATACTACAACCACACCTGTCATTCTGAGTAAATCCACAGCGCGTGGCGCTGCTCAAACGGGAAGTACCGAATGAATTCGGCACTTGGGGCGCCTTCGGCGCCGACCAGAGCGTTGCCTGTGCCGAGAACGCCCTTTCGACGTAGGGGCGCCCTATGCGACACAACGCTCTGGTCGGCGCCGAAGGCGCCCCAAGTGCCGAATTCATTCGGTACTTCCCGTTTGAGCAGCGCCACGCGCTGTGGATTTACTCAGAATGACAGGTGT
>WFSD01000207.1 GCA_015486235.1 Anaerolineae bacterium | reverse complement strand
CGGCCGCTCCCGCAGCAGGTCCATCACTTTGACCAGCGCAGGCCAGCGGTTGATGCCGCGCCACTTGGAGTACAGGTTCACGAACTCGGCTGCCTCCCTGGCGAACCGGGCGACCGGCTGCAGGTTCCAGAATTTGATGATGTTGGGGATGAAGCACTCTTTGTGTTTGATTTCCATGGTGTCGAACGCGCAGCCGTCGGAGTCGATCCCGATGAAGAACCGGTGCTCCGGCTGCATCTCCAGCAAAGGCCTTGCCGCATCTGGTACTGCCATATCTATTCTACCTCCTCACGGAATTCGGTCGATTGAGAAAAGCCGTCAGCGGCTAACGGCCATCGGCTAACGGCTATCGGCTCTTTCATACTCCGCTGAATGCGTTGAATCCGCCGTCTACCGGCACCACGACGCCGTGCACGAACGAAGACGCAGGCGCCAGGAGCCAGAATAGCGTGCTCAGCAGGTCTTCCGGCTCGCCGAAGCGGTTCATTGGCGTGTGCGCCAGGATCGTCTGCCCGCGGGGCGTCAAGTTGTCGTCCTTGTCGTACAGCAGGAAATAGTTCTGGTTCGTGACGAAGAACCCCGGCGCGATGGCGTTCACCCGGATGTTCGGCGAGTAATTCTGGGAGATGTGCACCGCAAGCCACTGGGTGAAATTGCTCACCGCTGCCTTCGCCGCCGAGTACGCCGGGATGTTGGTCAGCGGCCGGAAGGCGTTCATGGAGGAGATGTTGATGATGTTCCCTTTGCCTTGCTCTACCATCACCTTGCCGAACACCTGGGAAGCCAGGAACGTGCCCAGGAAGTTCAGGTTGAACACCCACTGCACCGCGTCGGGCGGCAGGTCGAAGAAAGGCTGCTCCGGCGTGGTCGTGGCCTGCTTCTTGTTGCCGCCGGCGCCGTTGATGAGGATGTCCACGCGACCCCATTTCTCCAGAACGGCGTCCCGTGCGGCCTCCAGCGATTCGCGGCTGAGGACGTCGGCTTCCACCGCCATCGCTTCGCCGCCTCCGGCGGTGATATCGTCCACGACTTTCTGCGCGGCCTCCGGGAGGATGTCCAGCACGGCTACTTTGACTTCGGCTTTCGCCAGAGCGCGGCTCATGGCGCCGCACAGCACGCCGCCGCCTCCCGTGACCACCGCAACCTGCCCGCTCACGTCGAACATTTTCTCGATGTACTCTCCCATTTCTACCTCCTTGATTTTGACGCGGAGGCGCAGAGACGCGGAGAAAAACTCTTACGGATATCTAAACCTTCGAAGCTCTGTGTCTTCGCGTCTCCGCGTCAGCTTCACTTTTGCAGGAAACCCGCCAGGTGTCGGCGGAAGTGGCGCTCCAGCGCCTCGTAGTGCTCCTCTTCGTGCTCTTCCAGCACACGGAACAGCCTGTCCTTGAACCGCCATCTCCCGTCCCCATTCTTTGCCATCAGCACCGATCCGTAAGTGACGTGGAGCACCTGCCGGGCGTCGAACTGATCCAGGAGCCCCGGCAACGCATCGTCCGGAACTTCCTCCGGCATCGGGACTTTTTCCAGTTCAGCCGAAACATGATACGTTGCCCTGTCCTCCGGATACCTTTCACGCGCGAACCCGAGAATTTCCCGGAAGAGCGCCGGATCGGTCTGCGCAACCGCCCGCAGTGCCTCCAGGTACGAAGTCCCTGCGGTCTTCAGATGCACCAGTTCGCCCGCAACCCTGGTGAAAATCGGGTAGATGCTGAACTTGTCCGACCCGGAATGAATGCTCATTTTGTACGGCCCGAAAGTCCGCATGATCGCCACGTGCACCGCTAGGTCTTTCTCGAACGCGTCCAGGTCGCCGATGTAGTCCACGCCTTTTTCGAACCGCCCGATGTACCGGGGCGCAAGGCTGACCCATTCCACGTCCAGCCGCCGGAACTCGTTGACGATGAACAGGTGCTCCAGGTGGGTCGTCGGCGTCTCCGTTTCGTCCACCGAGACTTCCAGCTCGAACGGACGGCCTCCGGCGGCGTCCTTCAGGTGCCGGTACATCGTGACGGTGTGGGCGATGGCTTTGCCGTACTTGGCGGCAGCCCGCAGCAGCGAAACCTCGTCGAACTCCAGCGCCGTCCCATCGGCCAACTCGAACCGCCTGCCCAGGTACCGCCGCCGCATGGAAGCCTCGTCGTCCTCCAGCACGTTCCACGGCAGCGCTGCGACCTTCTCCCGCAGCTTTTCGACCCTTGCGGTGTGCGCTTCGTTGTCCACGTGGTCGCCGGGGTCGATGGTGAAGAATGTGAACCCGGCATCGAGGCCGGCGTCGATGTCCTCCGGGCGTTTCAGGTGGTCGGCGTCGGCGCCCCACGTCTCCTGCCAGCCTTCCTGGAACACGCCCCACATGGCGTCGTCCATCACCTGCTGCGGCGTCCTGGCGGTTCGGCTCATCTCCCGCACCGACTGCTGGGCGAAAATCGGCGCGATGCCGGTTCCGCACACAGCCCGCACGTGTCCCGGCGTCGCCAGGCCGAGCCGGTCGCCGAAGCCTGCGGAGATGTGCAGTCCGAGGAGTTGCGGACGCAGATGGGGAAACGCATTGCGCAGCGCTTTGGCAGTTTGGGCCGTCAGCTCGCAAACCCGGAGCACCCCGTCTTTCCCGTTCCACCAGATTTTCCTCGTCTCGCCGGGGAAATCGTCCACTGCGACGGAAGACGGAGCTACGATGCCGAGCCGTTTCTTGCCTTCGATCCTGAACAGGAAGAACGTCCTGCTGCCTTCCAGGTGCAGCGAGCGAGGATAGACATATCCATTGACCAGTTTTCTAAGATCTTCCACGGCGTGCCTCCCGATATGTTTTGTCCTTTGCTGTGTGCACACGTGTGCACAGATTTTATACTGACTTGGGTTCGTTTCTGTCAAGGTAGGGCAGATTGTCCTGACCCGGAGAACGCCTTAGGCGGCGTCCCACACCCACGAATGCGTTGGGTCTTCCCGAGGCCTCATCACTCTGTTCCGTCCAGCCAGCATCCAGAGGTAATAGAGACGGTATCCCGGAGCAGCAGCCACGGGGTGATATCCGAAGGGTATCAAGATCGCATCGTTGTTCTCCACCACGTAGGCATCATTCACGCCCCGTTCGGGCGAGTATATCCGCTGCATGCCGAACCCCTGAGGCGGGTCTAGCTTGTAGAAATAAACCTCTTCGAGCTTGACTTCGTCCGGCGGCGATTCAACATCGTGCTTGTGCGGTGGATAGCTGGACCATTCCCCGGGTTGATTGAAAGTTTCGCCGATCATCAACCGCTGAGCGGGCACGTTGTCCACGATGATGTCGTGCACGTCTCGCACGAAAAGCCCCTTGCCCCTGGCGGAGTGGATTATCACGTCTTCCGGCCCCACCACCACGATTTCTCCGGAGCGATCCGCGGGAGCCGTCGCAATGGCAGTCTCCAATTCGCCAGTGGCTGTGATTGTGTAGCCTTCTCCCGGCGGAAGGTAAACGCCGGTCGCCGGGCCGTCGAACACGGTCTTGCGCCCACCCAGGGATTCCCAGGTCTTGCCGCCGGCCGTGAACTCACATGTGCCGGAAAGGATGACAATGCCGGTCTCACGTTCTGGATTGCCTTCTTTCGAAAAACTTTCACCCTTGTTCAGTCTGAGCACCCCGAAATCGATGTACTCGATCCCGCTTTGAGGTGCCGTCACGATGGACGTAAATCCATGTCCGAGACTCGCTGGAACTTTCAGGTTCATTGTCTTGCTCCTTGGTGTTTTCATCCCTTCAACATCCCTTCGCTGAGGCCTTTGACAAAGAAATCCCTGAGAAGTATGAACGGCACGAACACAGGGATTATCGAGAGGATAATCATCGCCCCGATCCTTCCGTACACCATCGTTTGCAGTTCGTCTCTCATCCACACGATCCCAACCGGCAGAGTTTGCCATTCATTCTTGCTCATCAGGGTGGACGCAAAAAGGAAATCCTGCCAGATGAACACGAATGAGATAATAGTCGTGGCCGCGATGGCCGGTTTTGCTATCGGGAGCAGCACCTTGTACCACATTTGGAGTTCGCTGCACCCATCGATGATCGCCGCGTCTCTGATCTCCAACGGGATCGTGGAGAAGGCTCCTCGCATGATTAGCAACCCCCACGGCAGGTTGATGGCTACATACGGGAGGATGAGCCCCAACCATGTGTTCAATATCCCTGCTTTGTCCTCCATTATGAAAGTAGGTATAAGGTACATGATGTACGGGATCGTAAGAACGAAAATCACCCCCATGAAGAGCAGTTCCTTGCCCTTGAACCTGTACATTCCGAAAGCGTACCCGCCCATGCTGCTGGCCAGGAGCACCAGCGTTACCGATACAGTAGTCACCACGACGCTGTTCAGGAAGTATCGCTTGAAGCCTTCCATTTTGGTGAGCACGTACACGTAATTGGCAAGCGTCACGTGCTTTGGGATGACTGTTGGCGGGTAGTGGTATATCTCCTTGGTAGGCCGTATCGAGGTTATGAACATCCATAGAACTGGTAGGAGGTAAAGCACCACGATCACGGATACCAGGACGTAGAGCGGGATCTGATGCTTTTTGGCGAATTTCTTCCACGAGGACTGGGTGCCAGATAGTGCCATCAGAATCTCTCCGATTTTTCTGGGCTGAGTGCTCTGTTCAGTATCCAGGCCAGCACCAGGATTATCACAGCCGTTATGTACGCCACACGCGAGGCAAGTGCCATGTCCAATCTCTCGAATGCGGCTTTCCAGGCATACAGGTACAGCGTCAGGGTTGAGATACCAGGGCCGCCTTCCGTTACCACTTTGGGCAAGTCGAACACTTTGATGGAGTTTATAGTCACCCAAATGGTGCTTATAAGGATGTATGGACGCAGGAGTGGTAAGATGATGTACCGCACCTCGTGCCAGTAGCTTGCTCCATCTACCTTTGCTGCCTCTCGCAGGCTGCTTGGGATGCTCTGGATTCCGGAGAGGAAGATGATGAAAGTAAACCCAATCATCTTCCATGACCTGGCAACGACCAGCCCATACAACGCGGTAGTTGGATCGGCGAACCAATCCCGATCCCAGTTAGAGACGCCAAGCACGCGCAGGAAGTGGTCAAAAATTCCTACGTCTGGTGCCAGTATCCATGCAAACGTGACGCCTACCAGGGATAGGGGGATGATCATCGGCAGGTAGAATGATATCTGATATGTCTGGATCCCGTGCTGGATCTCGCTGACGAGCAGGGCCAGGAGCAGGGAAATGCTGAGCGTCAGAATGAAGTAAGGGACGGCAAACTTCAGCTGTACTATGAGTGCTGCGTGCAGGAACCCGTCGTGGAGTATGGTGTCTATATATCCTCTGCCCCCAATGAATTTCGGAACGGGGTCGGTGGCGTAGTTGTACTCCGTAAATCCCAGGTATCCGGAGAAAAGTATCGGAAACGCGATAAAAAGGAAAATAAAAATCAGGGTAGGAGACAGGAAGAACAGAAGATTCAGTTTTTCGTAAAGTTTTCTCTTCTTTCTCTGGCTTATCATGCGTTTGCATCTCCTCGAGGTAGAGGAGCGGGCAGACTTCTTCGCCCGCTCCCCATGTTCGTGTTATTGCGGTGCCCTCATATCGGTGAAATCCAGGTTAGCGCTGTCCTTCTTGATGCCGTTGAGGGCATCCTCCACGCTCATCCTGCCGAATGCTGCCTCCGGCAAATACTTGGAGAGGATGTCGAGGTACTTCTCCATGTCCTTGAACAACGGGATCGGCTTGGAGTTATTGGCGATAGCCAGGATCGTGGGCATTTCGCCCTTGAACCAGGTGATGCCATCTCCATAGTAAGCTTTGATGGAAGGAAGCTTCCCGTAGTGGTTGAAGCTCCACTGCTGGAAATACTTGGAGAAGATTTCCTCCCTGATGAACTGCTTCGCCAAATCCTTGTTCGGCGAAACTTTCGGGATCCAGGCGGAGTGCGTCCAGATGATGCTGCCATTCTTGTCGGAGTTAGGCCAGCCCATGTAAGCGATGTCGGATTCGTTCTTCGTGACACTGACCAGTTCCATGACGTGTCCCTGAGCAGCCAGCAGAGTACCGGCCTGTCCAGTCTTCCACTTGGAGTATCCGGCGTCGTCGGTGGTCGTCCATGCCCCGATGCCATCTTTGTTCATTTTCTGCAGGTAGGTCAGCCATTTCTTAGCAGCATCGCTGGTTACGTCGAAGCCTTTGCCGTTTTGAGCTACGCAGTGCCCGGTCATGGCGATCAGGCCGGAGCAGTAATCGTACTGCATGTACTCTCGGTCCCAAATCTCCACATGGGCACCAGCCGGAGCATTGGGCTTGATTTTTTCGAAGTAGCCAAAGAAATCGTTCTCGTTCCAGTTTGGGATTGGAACGGGATGCCCGTCCTTCCATAGGCCGGATTTCTTGAAGATCTTGGTGTTGACGCCGATGATGGCCACTTCGCCCATGAATGGGAGCACCGGGTAGTAGGTGCCGCTGCCGTTCGGTTTCTTGTAGTGCCCGGCAGCCAGGAACCCGGAGACGAACTTGTCTTTGGCCATGTCTCCAGTCAGCATATCATCCAGCGGCTCGAGCCATCCGCCGGTGATCAGTGGGGCCAGCATGGAGCCGCTCCCCCCGACGAAGACATCCACCGGGGTCTTTCCGTTCTTCCATTCGGTGATGTAGGTAGGAGCACTCCATTTGTTGACACGCGTGAGCTCAATCTTGACTCCGGGATGCGCTTGCTCGAATCTCTTGGATACTTCCTCGAGTGGGAATTTCTTGAATATCCAGGGTGGTGCACTGACCCGGAGCACCTGGGTCTTGGCCGCTGGTGCTTTGGTGGGAACCGCGGGCGCTTTGGTAGGAGCTGGTGCCTGAGTTGGGGTTTTCTTCGCCCCGCAAGCGGAAACCACCATCGAAACTACCAGAAGCAAAGCCATTACTGTAAACCATTGTTTTCTGGACCTGAGCGACATTTTTCCTCCTCTTCCATCTTTGGAATTAGATGTGAAACCGGACACGACACCATTGGCGAACTTCCTTCTTTTGTCGGTCACCTCCTTTCGGATGGATTAGCTCAGGGAGCGCTGTTCCTCACCACAAGCTCCGGCGTGAAGACAGCGGTCTCGCATTTCCCAGAGCATCCTCCCATTTGCTCCAGCAGCATCTCCGCCGCTCTTTTCCCCACTTCCTCCCGCTGAATGCGGCATGTGGTAAGCGAAGGGGTCACCAATCCTGCAAGCATGATGTCGTCGAACCCAACAATGCTCACGTCGTCGGGAACGCTTACCCCGATTTCGCTGCATGCCCTCAAAGCCCCCACGGCTACCAGATCGTTGTAACAGAAGATCGCTTCGACTTCCGGATGAGACGAGAGCAGAGCTTTCGCCGCCCGGTACCCGCCCTCCACGTTGGAATCGCAATGCACCACCAGATCGGAGGCGTAGGGCAAGCCGGTCTCGTTCAAAGCATCTTTGTACCCTTTGAACCTCCTGCGCCCGCTATGGGAGGTCTCCGGGCCAGCCAGAAATGCCACTTTCTTGCGGCCTTCGTCGATGAGATGGTGCGTCGCTATCCTTCCCCCATGGACGTCGTCCACCATGACCATGCCAACCGAGGGCGCTTCACTCTCCAGGCCCCTGTTGACCAGTACTGCAGAATAGAAAAATCCAAGGGAATCCACCAGATGCTTCTCGTCCAGCCTGGAACTGCAGAGGATTACCCCGTCAACCCGGTATTCGGCCATGGATTGGAGAGCTCGGAGTTCACGCTGTGGATTCTCCTCGGTGCTGCATAGAAACACGTTGTAACTCTCCGAGTACGCGACGTACTCCATCCCTTTGGCGAGGTCGGCGAAGAAAGGGTTGGATATATCCGGTACTATCAGCCCAATGATGCCGGTACGGCTTGTGGCAAGGCTCCTGGCGATACCGCTCGGGCGATACCCGAGCTTTTCTATGACCTCCAGGATCCGCTTTCTGGTGGCTTCGCTAACCTCACCTTTGTTGTTCACAACCCTGGAAACGGTCATCAAGGACACCCCCGCTTCCCGAGCCACGTCTGCCATCGTTACGTGGTTAGCCATTCTTGACTCGCTTTCGAGTTGACCTGAGGGTTTTGTTAGCGTTCACGTTAGCGCTAACAATATAGCACAACGACGGAAGCATGTCAAGTCTGCGTTCGGCGGTGTTCGCTCACGAGAACTCGATGCTTCTTCGAGGCGGACCGGTGAGTCGATAGTGCGCTGGTTCCCGTCGTTCTGGATGTCGCGGCGCCGAACCGGGCGCCGCTCAGACCTGCAGCTCGCGCCCACGGCGGGGGGAGATAGTGTCCACTCTGTCGTCGCTGTGGTATACTGGGAGCGTTGGATCGGCAGAACCGGAGGTGATATCGTTGCCAAAAGCCAGGAAACACGCTGCTGTTGTCGCTTTGCTGTCGGCGCTCATCGGCTTCTTCGACGTGCTCAGCGCGTTCTACGTAGGTTCGAGTCCCGGGAGACTGCGGCTGCTGTCCAGGTTCGTGGACAAGGAAGTGCAGTACGGAACCCGGACGGTCACGGTGATGGCCGGGTTCGTTCTGATGGTGATAGCGTGGCGGCTGGCTCTCCGCAAGCGGGAGGCGTGGAGCATCGCAGTTTGGACGGTGACCATCACGGGCGTCACGCATCTGGCGAAAGGGCTGGATGTGGAAGGCG
>WFSD01000206.1 GCA_015486235.1 Anaerolineae bacterium | reverse complement strand
GACGCGATGACCCCTTTCTTGACCCCTATAATCGCTGGCAGCATGGGCACGGCTGCTCTCTCGTAGTCTTCGACGTAGTAGCTAGATATCAGCCAGATGTGAGCCATTGACCAGAGAGCTATGATGATGACAATGGATATGGAAAGGCCGTCCAATCTGCCGGAATAGGCCACATACCCTGCGAGAGCGGGCATCCCTCCTGCAACTCCACCTACTGATACAGAAAAAGGACTTCTCCTTTTCAGCAAAACCGTGTACAAAAGCAGATCGATTATGAATCCAGAGAACACGGCAAATCCGCACGAAGCGTTGACGCCAGCCGCAAGGAGTATCCCTGGAATCACAAGAGCAACAGAGATGGAGAAGGCAGTGTCTGGGGATATCTGTTCGGATGGCAGTGCTCTGTCTTTTGTCCTGAACATCAGAGCGTCGATATCCCTATCAAAGTACATGTTCAGCCCTGTGGTACCTGATACCGCAAGAAGAAGTGCGAAGCTCACGAGAGGAAGGGCCATGTCCACCCTTCCTCCCGAAGCTATGAGATACCCCAGCATTCCTGTGAGAACCAGGAGCGCTGTTTGAGACGGCTTGAATGTAGAGAGCAGTATTGTCAGGCCTGAGCCTGCTGTTCTTTTTCTTTCCTGCTGTAAGTTTCCGACATCCATAGTGCCAGCGGCCTGTAAATTGCATGGGCAAACTTGGTAAACGGTGCCGTAAGCAACAGATCAAATACTATTACCAAGTGCACGGCGAAAGTTATATAGGCTGGCCAGGGCAGGTTAACCCACGCGAATATATCCAGCAAAAAGCCCGTGAGGCCTGCCAGGAACATAAGCCAAACGAACACCCAGTCACTGTGATGGGAGTACTTCGAGTAACTGTCTTTTATGAAGTACCTCCTGTAGAGATAGTATCCCGACCCATAAAGCAAGACGAGCCCTGATACTATACCTATTACATGTGGCACAATCTTCAGCCCACTGTTTACGGAGATCAGAAAATCTATGCCGAAAGCAAGGATAGTCGCCAAAAACAACCCCAGAAAGCCCCACAACAGCGCCAAGTGGGCCCAATAACGGTTTTTGTCCGCACATTCGTCGAACGTTTTCTGTACGAACACCTCTCTTATCAGTATATCCCAGAAGCTCCGTAGCCATTCCCCCAGAGTCGCCTGTATCCCGTCCTTATGCAAGCTTCTCCACATTACCGCCAGTTGGACTATGGCGAAGAACGCTATCACGACCCCGAGGACTATGCCAGCGTAATGGAGGAAATCCAACGTTATGAACGACAGTGGATCCACCTTAGTCAGGTCTGGATTCGGATTATGGAAGTAGGCTATCCCGGCTATAGCGGCAACGGTGAGGACAAGCCAGGTTACCGCCGCGCTAGTGCCATTGTAGAAAAGATCTGCGATTTTCCCAAGGGAGTAGCGCCGTATGGTGTAGCGACGGAGTGCCATCATGAGCCCACCAGGGTCCGCCTGCCTGGGACAGGTGTCCGTGCACTCCCCGCAGTAGTAACACCGCCACAGCTCGGGCCCGCTCAATATCTTATCTTCCAGGCCCAGCATAGAATACCTTATCATCATCCTTGGGAAGGAATACTCTTCCGTGGAGAGAGGGCATATTGCTGTACAGTTTCCGCAACTGTAGCAAGCGCTTATGTCAAAAGCCCCGAGTTCCTTCACCTTGTCCAAGAAGCCTGGATTGACTTTTGCCATCATTTCCCCCTTTTCACCAACGTGTACTTATGGTAGCCATCCTCGGTAACATCACCTGTTTCTACGATGGCTTCATACTTCCTCATCGTCATCATCCAGTACATTACCTCGGAGGTGGGTATGGAAACAATCTCTGCCACTTCAGGAACTGTCTTCGGCTCGGATTCCAAAGCTTTGGTTATCAGCTTCTTAACTTTTGCGAATTCCTGGGTCTTCGTCATCAGCTCCTTTGGAACTTTCATCTTTTTCTTCATCTCAAGGTAGGTTTTTGTCTTCGACATCTCACTCCCCCTCCAAGAGCGCATCTATTGCTGCCAATATAGTCTGGTCTTCATAACCTTTGACCTGAATGGCATCTGCCGGGCAGACTGGGACGCATCCGCCGCACCCTTTGCAGAGCAACTCGGTGACTTCAGCGACCTCCTTGCCCCGCTGTTCATCCTTAACCTTCTTGATGGCTTCGTAAGGGCATGCCTCCAGGCATGCGCCGCACCACTCGCATTTGTCTGGGTCTACGAACGCTACAGTTGGCTGCAGTTCGGTGTACCCTTTCATAACAAGTGCTGCTGCCTTCGAAGCTGCCGCGAGAGCGGAGGCTGTGCTTTCAGAGGAGTTTTTCGGCCCCTGAGCAACACCGGCGATGTATACCCCGTCGATCACCGTCTCCACAGGTCGCAGCTTGGGGTGGATTTCGTTGTAGAATCTATCCCGCCCAATCGGAATCTTGAGCGCATTTGTCAGATCAGCGTTTTGTCTCGGTACCATACCAGTCACAAGCACGACCAGGTCTGGGTATATTTCGACTTCCTCCCTGTTCGTCAGGAGGTCTTTGACCTTTACCCTTAGCGTGCCGTTGGGAGAATCTACAACAGGAGGGGCATCTTCATCGAATTTGATGAAGACCGACCCGAGCTTCTGGGACTCCTCGTACAGGGTCTCGTACTTCCCATATGTCCTTATATCCCTGTACAAGTGGAATTGGTGGACAGTCGGATCCACTTTTGAAACCAGGATCGAGGTATGGATGGTCGCATTACAGCAGTAGCGGGAGCAATAAGTGTTAGCGTTTTCTACGTCTGGCTTCTGGCGAGAACCGACGCAATAGATATAAGCTACGCTTTTCACCTGCTTCCCATCGTACCGGAGCTCTCCATCCGAGGCCTCCACCATTTCCTTGAACTTAGGAAGGGTGACCACCCCTTTCATACCGTATCCGAATTCCCCTTGCTTCGGCTCGTATGTATCGAATCCTGTCGCTACTATGATAGAGCCGACTTTGAGGTCGATGGTTTCGCCGGGCTTGTCACCCACCTTTATCGTTACTTCGAAGTTCCCCAGGTACCCGGCCTTTTTCAGAAGCTCGGCTTTCGTGAATATCGTTATCTTGGAACCTCTCTTGGCGATCTCCGACAGCAGCTCATCTATAATCTCCTTTCCACTCTTGTCATGGGGATACATTATAGAGAACTTACTGACCCAGCCGCCCACTTTCTCCTCTCGTTCTATGAGATAGACATATATCCCCATATCGGCCAGGACGAGCGCTGCCCTGAGTCCGGCTATTCCCCCTCCTATGATAAGGGCTTTTTTGACCGTTTCTACCTCTAACGGCTTGAGAGGTTTGGATAGTCTTGCTTTGGCTATACCAGCTCTTACCAGTTCTATTGCTTTCTCTGTTGCTCCTTCCCAATCCTCTCTATGAGCCCATGAGTCTTGTTCCCTTATATTCACCTGAACGTACTGATAAGGGTTGAGCCCGGCCCTTTTTGCAACGCCCCTGAAAGTAAGGAGGTGAAGTTTCGGTGAACAAGATGCGACAACGAGCCCATCGAGCTTCTTCTCCTTTATGTCGTCTATCATCTCTTGTTGGCCAGCGTCTGAGCAGGCAAACATGGTGGTTTTGGCGACGACGACTCCGGGCTCGTTTGCTACCGCATCTCTGACTTGCTTCACATCCAAATAGTCAGAGATGTTCCCACCGCAGTGACAGATGTATACCCCAATTCTCCTCTCAGTCACTTTTGCCTCCTCGTCGTTTCCATGTAGGCTATTGCCTCTGCAGAGGCAGCCCCTGCCGACAGTATGGTGTCAGGTATGTCTTTGGGCCCGTAAGCAGTTCCCGCCACAAAAACACCTTCTATACTCGTCCTTGCCGGGCTCAAATCCTCGTCAACCTGTTTCACATAATAGTAGTCATCCAATTCCAGTTTCTCCCCCTTGAATATCGAGGCTACCTCTGGAGTTGGGAGCAGTCCGACGGAGAGAACAACCATGTCGTGTTCAGCCTCTTGTACTCTTCCGCCATTCTCTATGTCCTCGTACCTCAGAATGAGGTTCCCGTTTTCTAGTTCCTCTATTTTCGCAACTCTACCCTTTACGAACTGGACTCCCATATCCCGGGTTTGTTTGAAGAACTCCTCATACCCTTTGCCGTAAGCCCTTATGTCCATGTAGTAGAGCGTCACATCAGCAAGGGGAAGGGCACCCAATATAAGCTGAGCCTGCTTAATTGAATACATGCAACATATCTGGGAGCAAAGAGGGTTGCCAACCGTTCTATCTCTCGACCCAGTACAAAGAACATAGGCGATATTTTCCGCCTCCTTGCCATCCGAAGGCCTCAAAACCGTATTAAAAGGTCTCGTCGGGGCAAGCAGCCTATCCATTTGCATAGCATTTATGACATTCTTGAATTTCCCGAATCCGTACTGAGGCTTCCGTTCCGCGGGGAAGAGCCTGAATCCGGTTGCGACGATGACCGACCTTACATTTACATCTAGTTCCTCCGGTTCCTGTGTGAAGTCGATGGCATCTGCAGGGCAGGCTCTTTCACATGCGCCGCAGAGGATGCAATTGTCTATGTCGACTACAGCGACTTTGGGGATAGCCTGTGGGAAGGGTATGTAAACAGCCTTTCGTCCAACAAGGTCGAAATTGAACTCATCGTGTTCAACGTTCACCGGGCAAGCTCTTTCGCATTCTTGACATCCAGTGCAGGCACTCTCATTGACGTATTTGGGTTTCTTCAAGATTCTTGCACTGAATCCATTCCCATCTTTCCTGACTTCCATGACTTCTGCATACGTCATGGTAGTGATGTTTGGATGGTGTGCCGTCTCCGCCATTTTCGGTGTACTGATACAACTTGCACAGTCAAGAGTGGGGAAGACCTTGCTCAGAAGAATCATCTTGCCGCCGATGCTTGGCTCTTTCTCGACAAGCAGAACCTTGTAACCTGCATCCCCAAGATTGATCGCCGACTCCATGCCGGCTATCCCCCCTCCTATGATTAAGACATCATATTCCATTATTTCACCTCCTAACCTTCTGCACCTTTCGAGCCTTCTGCTGTTGATGGGCCAAGTCCCTTGAGGGCATTGAAGAAATTGTTCATGTGGTTCGCGAACGGCTCCGCACAAACTGAGCAAATTGCCCCCATCTTCACCCTTTGGGGACTATACCCCTTTTCCTTCAGAAGGTTCTGTGCTTCATCGGCTATCTTCGCTGTTCTAGTTGTACAGTCTGGGAGGAAGGGACAGTCTGTCCCATCCGCGGCGATGAACACACCATCGAACCCCTTCTCAATGGCATGGAGAATCCATTTGGGCTTTATTCCGCTTGAGCATGGAAGGGATATAACATCCACTGTAGAGGGATAAGCCAAATGAGAGCTACCAGCCAGGTCTATCCCGGGGTCTGAAATGCTGTCAGTCGAAAAAACGAGAATCCTAGGAGCGAATTCTTTATTCTCCTCTTTCTCTGCACCCATACCTTGTCTACCTCCATCATCTCCTTCAAACAAAGGGAAACTTCCGAAGCTATAGCACAGTTGCTTTGTCTTGGCTATCTTGTTGCAAGCCTCGGAAGTCTCGACCCTTTAAAATACTTAGCTTTTCGCATCGTCACCTTGTTTTCTTGACGAAGATCCTCCAGTATCCGGGCTCCTCCAGGATGCCCAAATGCTCGTACTTCATCTTCTTTGCCCACAGGGGTATGTCCCTGTTGGTGCCTGGGTCCGACGAGAGGACTTCCAGCACTCCACCAACGGGGACCGCCGCGATCGACTTTTTCGCTGCCAAAAGCGGACCAGGACAAGATGTCCCCCTTGCATCAACCACTTTGTCCGACTTGATGTTTCTCAATTCTTCCTCAGTCATTTGATTCCTCCTTAGATAGTGAGTGGCCAGAGGCATACACCAATCTCTCATCGCCCCTGGAAAACCCAGGCTCTCAACATGCTGGGATTGAGCCAAAAAACAAGTACAGAGGCTAGATTTTAGACAAAGAATGTTGCATCTGCCTTTTCTGCCATGTCCATGAACTCACCAGCGCCAATGACGTCGTCGACAATATCCAGGAAATCTTCTTTGTTCCCTCCCCAAATCTGGAAGGCGAGAGAGCACAGGTGAATTCTTACAGGGGCCGCTTCCCTTGCTTGCTTCAGTAAATCAAGCCAGGAAGGCGCCTTGAGCTCTACGAGGGCTTTATGAACCTGGGGCTTTAGCTCTGAGAATTCCGAAAAGTTGGCGTTTTCCTCTACGACATCCTTTCTGAAAGCGTAGGAACCCCAGAGCTGGAGGAAAATGTCAACCTCCATATCCTGAGCAGCTGCACCACCAACGAGGACAGCTAATCCAGTTAGCTTATCCACGCTACCAGAGAAAAGCACGACCGCCACCTTCTTAGCCACTTTGAACCTCCTTGTTCATCCTCATACATCGACACAGGTTACTTTCACGATATTGCTACGCAACAACAATCGGACGTAGGCCTACCCTACGACCATAATACCTTTCTTGCATGCTGTGTGTCTCAGACAAACAATGTTATTTGAGACTCCCTGGCTTCGGCGATAAATGTCCCGACTCCGACAGGCTCACCTATCCCATCTACCAGATCTTCCTTTTTTATTTCCATCACATCCATGCTCATTTGGCATGGCACAATATTTACACCCAAGTCAATGGCATTCTGTAGGAGCTCATGAAGGGGAGTGACATTGTGTTTTTTCATCATCTTCTTGAACATCCAGTTGCCGAGCCCACCAAAGGCGTATTTGGACGGGGCAAGACTGTCGATGCCCCCTGGGTTTAGCAACCCCAGTATCTTTCCAAAGAAACTCTCCCCGGTATGTTTTTTCTTTTGCAATGCCCTGAGCCCCCAAAAAGTGAAGAACATGGTAACATCCATGTCAAATGCTACTGCTCCTGTTGCTATGATAAATGCACCCATTATCTTGTCCATGTCCCCGCTGAGGATAACCATAGACAACTTCTCGTTCTTTTCTTCCTCTTCTTCCACAACTGCCTCGCTTTGTTCTTAAGATTTCTGCCCCCTGGGTTCCTGGGGGTACAGGGCATATCCATTTAGGGGATGGCTTCCGCTTTTACATCCCCCGATCAGTTGCATCACCAAAGTCGTATCGTACTACACTTTACATACTTCCGCTTCTAATATAAATCGTAACTTTCCCAACTGTCAAGTCTGGCATACATACCCCACATCCAGGCGCATTATAATGCCCCCTACTAGAGATGTCAAGTTCGGTTGGGAAATTTTTCACGGGAGGGGATTCTCAGCCCTTAGGCATGTCGCCTCTGCGCCGGAGCGGACAATCGCTGGCCCGCAGATCCCCGAGGTCACCGCACTCCCTCCCAAGGGTGGCAAAGCGCCTACGCCCTCAGATACAAACCCTGCAAGCAAGACTTTCGCTGGCTTGACCCTCTCGGACATGCGGCGCCCGCATGCTTTCCGAACATCCTACGTACTCTCTCCGTACTTTCCCCGTGCATTTCCTCGTGGGCTTTCGAAGCAAATCAAGGCCCGGAAACGCCCCTGGGAGCCCTCACACCCGATACAGGGCTTGTGCTGTGGCTTGCCAGGGGTTGACGAGAACCTCCCGAAAGGCAGGGTGATTCCTGGGGACCCATAGGGCCCCAGGAATTACCTCGCTCTCCCCTTGTGGGTTATTTTTGACTTTCTCGGAAACCCGATTATAATTGAAAGAGAAGAAAATTATAAGTGTTTTTCTCTGATTTTCTGACGCCAAGATCGGGGATTCATGGTGCGTGGTATGAAGCTAACTCGCCGGCAAAAAGATTTCTTGAATAAGTTCCTCTCTCTATATCGAGAGACCGGAGAACCGCTACACTATACCACGGTTGCCAGGCGAATGCGCCTGGGCAATGTGACCGCATACGAAATGCTCCGACTGCTGGAATCCAAAGGACTGGTGAAATCGGAGTACCGACATGCCAAAACGAGCAGCCCAGGCAGATCTACTGTATTCTTCCGTCCAGCGGGCAGAGAGGTGAATTCGGTACCTTCACCTCGTGGAGAGGATGAATGGAAGGAAGCGACTTCCCACATCCTTCGAACCCTCGTAGAGGGCGGGGAGCGATCCCACAGAAGAGTATTGGAGTACCTGATCGAGCGCCTGCCATTCCACACCAATCCAGATCTGACGGTCGTGGAGACCATCATAGCGTTGCTCCTGAACCTCCAGCAATTGACAGAGGAAAAACGTCGGGGGGTAGTGGAGGAGCTGAGAAAAGTGGGGTTCCCCTCAGAGGCAGGTTTGCAGGTTTTAGTGGGTGTCGTGGTTGGCTTGGTCGGGGCTGGGCTGCTGGACAAGGAATATACTGCCCGATTACTGCTCCATTTAAGCGGATGCCGTGATGCACTGGCGACGCTTTCCCCAGAGAAACAGGTACAGGTTTCAGCTTTTGTGCAGGAGGTTCTGAACATCTTGAAATGGTAGTCCCAAGAAATTTTTTTCCGCTATTATTTCGTTTTTTTCGACTTTAATGGCCGCCTTCCCCCTAGAGGCGGGCTCGCCAGAGGAAAGGCGTGAAACATATTATACGAGGAAGGTAGATCATGTTTACAGAACACTCTCTGATGGAACTGGCCAACAAAGGCGGAATAGAGGCTGTAGTCAAGATGTCCGACACGTTGCTGAAAAGCAACCGCCTTCGCAAAATGGCCGTCAAAGTAGTCGAGAAGAAGCTACGATCCTCCTTGAACCAACCTTGGACAAGACCCCCAAGGCTCGAGCGTGAGAAAGTTGAGGCAGCCATCGCTTTGCTCTACACGGTGGACAGGGCTCTGGGCAAAAAGAATCTCGCTCCTGCCAGCCGCCGGGCCATAATCAACGCGCTTACAGCGGGCGTGTTCCTGCGCTCTGTCCAGAAAGAGACAATCGAGAAATTCAAAGCTGATCACAACGGATACGGTCCTCCGGCAACGCTGGTAATCAGCCCCGGGAAGGGATGCAACCTGCACTGCGTGGGATGCTACGCCAGCTCCAGCTCAGCCACATACGAGAAGTTGCCGTGGGAGATATTCGACAGGATCATCACGGAAGCAGAGACGCTGTGGGGGGCCAGGTTGATGACGATTTCCGGCGGAGAGCCATTCGTCTACCGGGATAAAGGCAAGGGTCTGATCGAAGCAGCCGCCAGACATCAGGATTCCATTTTCATGACCTACACCAACGGCACGCTGATCGACAAAAAGGTTGCAGATAGGCTTGCCGAGGTCGGTAACATCATTCCTGCCATCTCCGTAGAGGGGCTGGAGGAGAAGACCGATGCCAGACGTGGCAAAGGCGTCTTCAAGAAAGTCCTCCAGGCAATGGACAACTTGAACGAGGTTGGGGTGCCCTTCGGCGTCTCCATCACCGCAACCAGGTACAACTGGCAGGAGATCCTCTCCGACGAGTTTATTAACCTGATCTTCAAGGAGAAAGGCGCGTACTACGGCTGGATATTCCACTACATGCCCATCGGGAGAGGCTTCACGACAGATCTGATGCCGACGCCGGAGCAACGGCTCTGGATATGGCAGACTGGCTGGAAGAAGCTGATCCTGAAAGAGCGGATATTCATCGCCGACTTCTGGTCCTTTGGCCATCTTTCCGACGGATGCATTTCCTCAGGACGAGAAGGAGGGTACCTCTACATCGACTGGAACGGCAAGGTCATGCCATGCGTCTTTTTCCCATACACCCCAGTCAACATCCTGGACGTGTACGAGAACGGTGGAACCCTCAACGACGTTCTCGAAGTCCCATTCTTCAGGCACATCCGCGAGTGGCAGTGGGAGTACGAGCTGGGCCAGAATGATCCGAAGAAAAATGGAAACGTCCTGATGCCCTGCCCGATCCGCGATCACCACGCCCTGGCGCGACGGCTAATCGAGATGGACAAACCCGAGCCGGAGGACGAGCACGCCGCTGCTGCATTGGAAGACCCAGAGTACTACCGGAAGATGGTGGAATACGACAAGAGGCTAGCCGAGCTGACTGATCCCATCTGGGTCAATGAGTACGGCGGCAGGTCTTCGGAAGAATCCGACGAGGCAGGCATGGCCGCTGTTGAGCAAGACAGAGTACCAATGCGGGTAGCTGCATAGTTGCATGTTCTTGTCGGGCGTAAGCCACAGGGACGCAACTTGCGCCCCTGTGGCACTCTGCTGTTTACATGGTGATGCGGGCGCTCTTCACCAGGGTCTGCCACAATTCCCATTCCTCAGGATCCACAAAGGCATCGCTGATGGCTTCTGGCAAATCCGGATATGGGCCAAAATCGCCCAGGAATTCGAAATGCGGCTTGCCATCCAGGTCAGTCGCGTGCAGAAAAGCGTGACTGTCTGGGTTGAACTCGACTATCCGGTAGCGCCTCCGGTTGCAAAGCTCGGAATCCAGCGTCGCGTCCTCCCACAGCCAGTGCCCGTTCAGGTAGAGAACGGTCAAGCCGTGGTACGGCAGGACGCCGCCAGGCATGTACGGCTCGTACCTGGTTCCCAGGAGCTTGTAGTCTTTCAGGTGCTGGAACGCTATTTGGCTTGGGATGCCTGCTGCTCTCGCCAGAGCGGCGAACAGCACCGCTTTTTGCTGGCAGAAACCGTCGCCCCGTTCCAGCGTCTTGGACGCCCTCCAGTCATCCCTGCTGAGAAGCATCGGGGCGAAGTTGTATCTGATCCCATCGCGGACGAAAAGAAAGAGCCTCTCTGCTCTGGCGATTGGGTCTGTAACGCCTCCGATTATCTCTTCAGCTTTCTCCCTGATCAGCGGATGAGCAGAGTCTATCACATCCGTAGGCTCAAGGCACTCCTCGGGCGGTGTTTCTTCAGTCGATTGGAGCAGATTTCTGCTTATCTCACGCATGCTCAAAGTCGGTACCCCCCTACGTCAAGAGTTTCACAAGTCTCTCCAGAGTGCGGAATAGCTGCTGCGTTCCTTTCGGGCCCAGGCCATCCACCGCCACCACTGTCAGAGCTTGCGGAGATTTCCTCCTGAACGACATTCGACGTACGCTTTCGCCGTACGAGCGCACAAACGCTGCAAGGGCCTTCTCCAGGGAGAGACCGTGGATATTCCCCCTCGTCATCAACACAAGCCCCTTGCCGATGTCCTGTTTCGACCATACACCCTCCTCCCCCAGAGTTTTCAGAACTTTCCGTCCCAGGGGAGTATCCGGGTGTATCATTTCCACCTCTCCTTTGAGCCCCTTCCGGGTCGAAGCTTCGACAATAAGAAGATCCTGCCTCCCCTGAAAAATGTACAGGATCCACAGAGGCAGGACTTCGCGGGAGAGCATGATAGACCGAATGAACATCTTCCTGAACGGAAGCGGTGGCTTTTGTATTACAGCCTCGAAGCCTGACGCTTTTGGCTTCCCCCAATTGCCCTCTGCTCCCGAGAGGGAACTCCTGGCCCACGCCCGGAACCGTTCAGCCAGTTGCAGGTTCCGTTGGCTCCCTATCACGAAGTCGAGAACCAGGATAACGGAGAGGATGAAAATGCCCAAAACTGAGGGGTCGTGAAGGGCTTTCCAGATTTCGTTCATGCGATGACCTCCGTGCAGGGTCCGCGAGGCAGTCTAACCGACGCAAATTGACAACAAAAATAGGGCGGGTGGGAGTCGAACCCACATGGAGCCGAGCTCCGGCAGATTTTAAGTCTGCAGCGTCTACCAGTTTCGCCACCGCCCCTTTCAATCGCAATTCTAGCAATTCGAGCAGCCTTTGTCAACATCCGAAAACCGGGGGGCTTTCGAAGCAAATTGGAAGCCCGAAGTCGTTTCAGAAGCTTTCTCGGCGCTTCTGAAGCAACCTGCCACTCGCCGTTGGGGTTGATGAAAAGCAACAACGGTTCTGGGGATTCCTGGGGGCCCGTAGGGCCCCCAGGAATTGCTTCGAATTCCCACCGGGGGGCCCCAAAGCAAATCCTGGGAGCCCACTTGCTTCGGAAGCCCACTGAGAACTTTTGAGGCAAATCGTGTCTGCCTGACGAGCTCCCAGCGTTTCGCTCCTCCTCCGATGTGGGGGGAGTAGGAGGTTGGGGGG
>WFSD01000205.1 GCA_015486235.1 Anaerolineae bacterium | reverse complement strand
GTTTCGTACACCCCCAGAGCGTTGAAGATCACGGGGTTGAAAATTGGGATTGATGCCTCTGCCGCAGGAACAACATCACCATTCTCGATCACGAATTCCGGAGTCTCCATCAATGTCTCTCCTCAATCATCAGGTTTATTACTTCTTCAAGGGATGGGGGGTTGTCTGCTCCGATCCGCTGTATTGTCAGGGTGGCGGCTGCCAGGGCAAACTCTATGGAACGTTCCAGCGGCCATCCGTTGAGAACCCCATACACGATGCCTGCGCTGAAAGAGTCTCCTGCGCCAGTGGTATCGACAGGGTTGGATGTGGGGTAGGGATGCATTTCGATCACATCTCCCGAATTGGACACCGTGCAGACTGGGCGTGGGCCATCGGTGATGATTGCTGTCTTCCCTGACATTTCGTGTAGTATTTTGGCTACAGAACAGGACCCCACAGAAACACCAGAAAACACACCACGCGCCACAGACACAGACGAAACCACCACATCTGAAACCGCCCGCCTGGCATCACCTGATGAAACAGCATCAAGGCTCACCAACGTGATGCCCCTCGAACGAGCCAGATGGACAAGAGAATCCCGCAGTTCCCCTCCGAACCTGTCGGTCACCAGCAGTTTCGCCCCTCTCATCCAGGAGACAGGCGGAGGAGAAAAACGGATGCCTTCGTGCCCGTAGCTGAGGATATACCGCTCACCGTCGGGCAAGACCAAAACACGACAGTACGGGGTAGTAGCTTCTCTAGAGCGTTCCACCCTCGAGATATCTACTCCCGCGATCGATAGGTGCTCCAGGATATAATCTCCTGCCTCGTCATCTCCGATAACATTACCGCCGATAGACACGGAGACATCCCACGTGGCCAGTGCCAGAGCAATGTTGCAAGCCTCGCCGCCAACGTGGCGTTCCTCCCGCCGCACCGGAGCGTCTTTCCCCGGCTGGGGCAGGAAGGGGATGAATGTCAGAATGTCATATCCGATAGAACCAAAAACAAGAACATCCGGCATAAATACCCCGATTCCCCCATCTGAACAAAACGTTGGAGCACGCCGTTACCTGACCCGATCGGGCCTGACGCTTAGAGCGGGGTCTCCGAACAGGATGTACTGCTCCGTTACGTCATTATCGCGCTCCCTCAAGACAGCATTCCTGAACGCCTCGCCCACGGTCGGTTCAGTTGCCAGGGCACGGTAGAATTCCAGGGCGAGACTCCGCTGGTCCCCGGCATACCCCTCGCCAGTAGGAGCTATGAAGAGCACAGCACCACCTCTGGGACTCAGAAGCCATCTCTCGGCCATGGATCGGACTTCGGGGTGAACGAAATACCCACTCAAACACGTCCACGCGGCCACCGCGATAGGCACATTCCACTCACCAGCATCTTTCGACGTGAGAACCTGTGTCTTCCCCCACACGGCCGGACTCCCGTGACCCACATAATGGAGCCAAAGAGGGCCGGATCTTACCGCTTCAATGACCCGCCCGCGAGTATCCTTCCCTGTAATGGATATCCTCGTCGGATTCCCGCCAATGTTGGAAATGGTCCGAGCTATGTCGTCGGCAAACCGCGAGAACTCCACCTCATCACTAGAAAGCACCAAAGCCCGCGGAGGCACCCCATTCCACCCCAGGACTTTCTTCACCCACGCCACGACCTCGTCGGGCGAATCGGCAGGGACGCGCCCGAAAGCAGGTAAGGGGTAGTCTCCACCCATCAGTGTAGCCAGATCCGACGGAGTTTCGCCCATGGGGCGGGTTCGGACGAAAGTGACTGGAATCGACGTGCCGACCCTGCCACCCCACGGCTTCAGGCGGGCGTCCCCTACCAGGAGCAGGAAACGAGCGGGCCTGCCCACTTTCGCTTTCCACGCCAGAAGACGACGGAGTGACGCCGGATCGGGAGACCCATCCCCCCAGTTGTCGTATACCGCCCACGGTGTGACTCGCTCTACCGACATTCCATCTGCAATCCGACGCTGCACCAGCGGGCGCAATGCTTCCCGGAAGGCATCGTCTGCCACGACCACGTAATCCGCCGATGCCAGGGCCTCCTTGTCCACGCCCTCAACACGGAAACCCTCCGGCGACATGGCATCGGAGATAGCTCCAGCCCAATACTCGTGCCCCGGAACCGTGCCGAATTTTACGTAGCCACCAGCTGCACGCATTTTCCCAACGAAAGCTGGATCCATCGGCGCGGTCACATCCAGCACCCAGACATCCTTTCCATCAGGAACACTTAACCTGGCTGAATTCGCCTCAGCCTTCCACACAACTGGCCCGCCCCTGAGGTCGAGCCGCTTCTGGTAGGTCACACCCCATCCGTCAAGATATGCCACTTCAGCAGGAGATCCAGTATCCCCTGGCTCTTCCAAAGAAATGGCATTTGTCCCGGCGGATAACATCCCACCAAACGTAAACGTGTAAACGCCAGTGCCATCCCACTTTCTGTCCAGCACCTCTGCCCCATTCCATCGAACAACAATGTGATGGTCGGGGTTCTGAGGAGCGGAAGAATGGCTCCACAGCCGGATCGTCACCGTGACCGGCTCTGCTGTGACAGCATCGGGGATTCTCACAGTCTTGGTCACAACGGAATGAGGGTAAAGAGCATCCCATACCCACGGCTCTGCCAGATTGGCTGTCGGAAGGTAGCGGGCATCCTTCTCAAGCCATTTTGTGGTACGCGACTCCGTCTGTGGGCGACCAGACACTTCCAGTGTGCGACGTGCACCCCGCATCCGGACAGCCCTTTCAGGCTTCCACCGGAGCATAGCTGCAGCCACGCGACTGTACCGATTTGGCTTCACGGTCACGTAGAAAAATGCGGACTCCCTGCCTAAAGCCGTAGCCACGAAAACAGGAACTGGCACCCCTTCCATAGTAATGCTGGGCTCCAGAGATCCAGATCTCGGAAAAGGGACCCTGTACAGCCCTGTACTCCGGAAGACAAGGACCGAATCCGCCGTGTTTGGAAAAGTACGCCTGCCACTGCACGCACACATTGCTGCTATTTCCGCGACAACGGCCAAAACCAGAAGCGCCCACACGGCCCAGGGATGACCGGAACGATGACTCATCTTTCCCTCAGGCCCAGCAACAGCACCCCGGTCAACAGCAAGATTCCTCCTACCAGAAGCATCCGCCCGGATGCTTCTGTCCCTGCCTGCCCGCCGACATCAGGCGTGACAGTCGGAGGGGCATGGAGGGTAGACACGATGAAGGAGCGCTTTGTAGGTGGCAACGTCGGCGAAAAGCGGATGGGAAATGTCGGCGCGAATTCTGTCCCCGCAGTCGGCGATGTTGCCTCAATGAGCGGTGTGGTCGGCAATTCTGTCGGGCGAGCAATGGCGCGCGTGACCGTCGGCACGTATGTATGCGTGGCCGTGGGCGTGTCGGCTGGCAGTGACGTGGCGGTTGCCGGAGGATGTGGGGTAACGCTCGGCGTTTGGGTCAGTTCAGGCGGCGAGGTTGGCATAAGCGTTGGAATTGGCATGGTCGACGGCGTAGCGGTGGGCAGCGGCATACCTGTCGGCGACGGTGTGGAAGTAGGCAGGGAGAGACTCACTTCCACCGGCCCATAGAACTCCGATTCCCCACCAGAGGAAATACTCTCCAGACGGTAGGAGTATCGACTCCCAATCTCCACATCAGAGTCCACAAACTGGTACCTGGCCCCGACCACGCTTCCCTCACTCGGGATGATATCTCCGTTGATCCTCACCTCCGAACCATCCGGCAACTCCCGCCGGTACAGATTGAACCCCAGGCTGTTTACCTCGCTGGCGGTCTTCCATTGCACCAGCACACGACTGCCATCTTGCTCCACCGTGAACGATGTCAGGGTAACCGCCGCAATAGCAGGGATTGCCAGCAGCAACAGGAAAACCTGAAAAAACATCCAGAACCTTTTCAGCGCTCGCCACAATACAGCAGCGAGTCTATGGCGGACTACCTGCCATTGCCGCCGTAGACCTTGCTCTGGCACCCCGGGCACCCGCTGGCCACCCCTGTGAACACCCTGCACCTTCCCTACGAGGTTCGAGGCGGGGCACGGCGGATCGAAACTCCAGCAAGAGTCACCTTTGGTGAGGAGAAGTCTCTCCCCACTGCGACCCGCTGTCCAGCCAAGAAAACGATGCATCACGAAACCATCGTCCCTTTCGAGAACCACGATATCACCTGAATGCAGAGATTCTGCCCCGACAGGTCGTACCATGACACGGTCGCCCGGATGTATCGTGGGACACATGCTACTTCCCCGGACCGTCAAAGTGATAGACCCGGGTACTTCCCGAATCGCCAAGCTAACAGCACGGATATACCTGGTGTCCATTCCGCTCCTTTACGTAGCCTCTGTCTTCAGCCTCAGTCAGCCATAGACAAATTGTAGCACATGACGGGACGCCGGTCGAGCATCCATCCGGCGTTTTTTGAGGCAACTTCTTGACACCCAAGGTGGATGGTGATAAAATTTCATCACTTGTAGTGGTAGCTGTATCTGGTCAGCCTTACCAACAGGCCCTGCTGGACACCGGTTGGGCTTTTTGAAACAGTTGGAGGCAAGACAAGAATGACTCACAGTATGTCTCTTGGAAAGGCTGTAGCTTCATAGAATTCCCATCATGAAACAGTAGAGCGCTCGTCTCGGTTTTTCCTGGTCGGCACAAAAACAACAAAAGAAACTAGGAGGTAGACTCGATGAAGAACATGTTAGTAAAGAACTGGATGAGCAAGAAAGTCATCACGGTAGATCCCGAGACAGCCCTGCCAGATGCTCACCGCCTGATGAAGATCAATCACATCCGCCGCCTCCCCGTGGTAGACAAGGGAGAAAAACTCCTGGGCATTGTCACCATAGGGGATATCCGAGAGGCCTCACCTTCCGATGCCACAACCCTAAGCGTATGGGAACTCCACTACTTGCTCTCCAAGCTGACTGTAGGCAAGATCATGACCCCCGATCCAATTACTGTAAAACCCGACACAACCATCCGAGACGCCGCTAAATTAATGTTGGAACACAAAATCGGCGGACTCCCGGTAGTGGATGAGGGAGATAAAGTGGTTGGGATCATCACCGAGTCTGACATCTTCCGGCTGTTAGTGGAAGAGCTTGCGGAATGCGACGTGGTGGTGGAGAAATAGTGCAGCAAGACGGCAGGGAGCATTTGATATCTGCTCTCTGCCGGTGTTTTTTGGGGTTGAGAGGGCGGTTTGCCCTCGGTGAATGCCCCGGGTTGTAAGGGGCCAAAAGATTTATGTTGAGAAAGGAGGAGGGAACAATGCGTAAGTGGTTGATTTTCCTGTTAGTCATTGTCATGGTGGTGCCGCTGGCAGCATGCGGCGGCAAGACTACTCCTGCGCCTACCAAGGCGCCTGCAGCCACAAAAGCACCTGCTGCGACGAAGGCCCCTGCGGCAACCAAGGCCCCCGCAGCGGTGGGCAAGGCAAAGAGCCTGACCATTGGGTTCACGGCATCGGAGACTGGGAAGTACAACGTGGAATCCACTGGCCAGTTGCTCGGTCTGAAGCTGTGGGCCAAGCACGTCAACGATGCTGGCGGCCTCAAACTGGCCGACGGGAACACCTACAAGATCGCCCTGAAGTACTATGATGACGAGAGCAAGAAAGAGAGGGTGCAGCAGCTCTACACCAGGCTCATCAACGATGACAAGGTTGACCTGTTGGTCAGTCCGTACTCCAGCGGTCTTACCGATGCTGCGGCAGTCATTGCAGAGCAATACGGGAAGATCATGGTGACCACTGGTG
>WFSD01000204.1 GCA_015486235.1 Anaerolineae bacterium | reverse complement strand
CTACTCCATGACATCCCGGAGCAGGGCGTCCGCCGAGAGATGCTCAGCTCCTATTTCCGGCAGGAGATCATCCAGAGGCTTGCTCTGGCCACGTCTCCACCATTGATAGAGCAGATCGCCGGAGTCAGGGTTGGCCCACCACCGCTCACCCAGTTCGTGGCGGAGAAACTCCCGCAGCATGGCCTCGAACATCCACGCACGCAGGTACTGGGCCGAGTAGAACCCGTCGTCCACATCCTCCAGGTAACGCTCAGGAGCTATCCGGATGCCGAGGATGCTGCCGAGCGTATCCCTGTATGCCTGTGGCGCTTCCTCGGGCCCTTGTCGGTGGAGCGTCAGTTCGTACCGAAGCTTGGCCACGTAGCGCCGCAACAGAAAGAGCTTGCCGAATCTGGCCAGACGCAGGTAAGGCTGTATCTCGTCCGAAGGCATCCCAACGATGTCACGCAGGAACGACGGTTCGGTCAGTCTGTACTGCATGTGGAAGGAGTACACTTCTATCAGATCGTTGTCCCCCAAGACACGCAGCGGGAACGGGAGCCGTGCATCGATGTGGCTGAAATGTTCCGCGTGTCCCGCCTCGTGGAAAAAGGCTTCCCAGTCCTCACGGCCGCCCTGCGGCTTGATAACCAGGTAGACCTCTTCCGGGATCCTCACCGGCGCGCAGAACGCCCGTGGGGATTTTCTGGGACGCGGCTCCAGATCGAGCGCGAAAGGAAAATCGTCGCCTCGGCCCAGGCCCATGGCCTGCAATGTGCGGGCGAGCGCCGGGACCATCCCGCGGGAGGAGAAATACCGGTCGTACCCTTTGCCCCTCAGCAGGTATTGCAGATCGGCGGGAGTGGCCTCCTCAGGTGGAACGCCCGTCCTTTCCAGCAGATCGTGGAGCTGACTGCGGTAACATTCCTCCGTTCCCTCCAGGAACAAATCGAGGTTGGAAGAGAGATCGTCGAAATCAACGCCGAGGAGATCACGGTAGAGATGCACATAGCCGTCGAATCCAAGAGCCTGCACTTCCTGATGTAGCCGCAGGAGCCGTTCCTTCCTGTGAGGGTTGATCCCACGTGCGACCTCCAGGGCCAGACGGTCGAGGCTGTGTCGTCGGTGCCAGTCCGGTTCGTTTGCCAGCAACACCCACACCTGCTGGTACGGGATGTCTTCCCCATCCCACCTAACAGTTGCTGCGAGCATCGCATTGGTGGCTCTTTGTGTCAGCACTTTCACCCGGTTCCCCAGGTAGCCTCCGGCAACGAATTCCGCCAGGTAGCGACTCGCTGGCGGGGATTCGTGCCTTCGGGATAGCCGCTCCCTTACCTCGTTCTCCGAGAACAGGCCGCCGTACCGCTGGTAGATTGGGTCTAATTCCAGCCTTTCTTTCCGCCCCGAACCCACCAGATAGCGCTCCCTGGTCATCTCGGTGGCAAACGATTCTGCTCTTTCTTCCCACGCAACCACTTGTCGTTTCTCCTTATGAAGGTATAATCTTCTTTCATTTTAACACAATGCGCGGTTTATCGATAACTTGCATCCGTTGCTGCTTCGCCGGAACGAAATGATGGTCGAAACTTGGGGTTCCTGTAGAGCGGAGGTCGGAATCAGCGGAATGGAGCGAATTAAACGAGCTTTGCCCGTTCGCCCCCCCTTTGCTTCGCTGATGTGGATTCTCAATCCGCTCTACTGGAAGTCCCCGGACCAACCTTGGGCGCCCACATTCCGCAGTTCGAGATGGGGAAACTGGGATTTTTCCTGATCGACCGTGCCTGAGCGACAAGAACCGTCAATCCGGCCACGTTCTCGGCGTTTTGGCGAGGTTATGTTCCTGTCAGTCCCAAGAAAGATCATGCATCATTCACCACAGGCGAAAGAGAATCTGGCGCTTTGCAGGGGTGGGCTGCCAGGCCTGCTCAGATCGGCTCAAACAAGGAAGTCACTTAGGGGCGGTTTTTTCCACACGCGCGCTGCCTGCTTCGTTGCGTTCCGCCATGCAATGTGTGTGAGCGGACTTACAGTCCGCACTACAGGCTCACACGGCCCTTTCTCCGTTCGGAAGGCGCGAACGCTCACAAGCAGCCGACCCACGGCCCCCCCATCGCCCACGCCAATGGGAGAGGGAGGGGCTGTTGG
>WFSD01000203.1 GCA_015486235.1 Anaerolineae bacterium | reverse complement strand
GCGTTTGCCGCGATGAGTACGATAAAAGTGCCCATCGGCCTCATGGTGGTGCGGAAGTTGTCTTTGCCATTGCCGCAGCAGGTGCAATCCTTGATGGAGAACATGCTGGGCAAGAGCGGTAACAAGAGTTCCAACGAACTGCTGTCGTTGGCGGGCGATGGAGACGCTAGAAAAGGGTGCGATGTGGTCACGGGGTATCTGAAAGGGCTCGGACTGGATAGCACGTACATCGCCGCACCTTATTTTTCCGAACCTCCGAAAAAGGAGATCCCGACGCCAGCGAATCATGATAAAAAGCTGGACACGCACCCCGATCCTGCCATGCAGACCACGGCGGCGGAGATGGGGAGATTCCTGGCAGAAGTTGCTAGGTGCGCCGAGGGAAACGGGAAGCTGCTATCCGATCCATCTCTCTCGGTGAGAAAATGCCAACGCCTGTTGGAGTTTATGTCCCTGGAAGAAGAAAACCGCCTGATCCCGGCTGGTCTCCCGCCTGGGACGAAAGTGATCCACAAGCATGGGTTCATCAAGGATAGCTACGGGGACGTGGCCGTGGTTTGGGGCCCTGGCGGTGAGTTCGTACTATCGATTTACATCTACCACCCGCCGGAGATTCCGTGGAATCTGGGAAGCGTGACCATTCAGCGACTGGCCCGCGGCGTCTGGAATTATTACGCGCTCAAGTACGGCAAGCCTCAGTCGCCATGGGAAGGGTGAGAACAAAGGGATACGGTCGCGGGTACGCGGGTGGGGCTTGTCCTGCTTGTATAAGCGCGGGACTTCGCATTGGATGAACGGATCCTTTCTCGAGGCGGTTCTTGGTCTGGCGCAGTGCGGCGCTCCGGTACATGTTCCTGTCCCATTGTATAGGTACAATCCAAAAGAGACTGTGGCTCCACATCTGCCGATAGTATGTTTGACAGAAAGTGCCGGTGGTGGTATGATTGCAACAGAAAATCTCGCCTGGCGGTTATCATTAGCCGCTGCGGTCAGGAGGTGCTAATTCCTCTGAGTAAATCCACAGCGCGTGGCGCTGCTCAAATGTAAAGAAGCGCCGTTGAGCTCGACCGAAAGAAAACTCGGGGACGCAAGACGCAGAGGAAAAATCCAATAGAACTTTTGTGGTTTTGCCCCTTTGTGCCTTCGCGTTGGATGAACGGATCCATTCCCGAGGTGGTTCTTGCAGGAGGGTATGAAAGTGGAAGAGATCATTTGCCCGGAGCCGGGGCATGTCCGGAGAAGCATGGAGATCAGGCGGGCGATCAGGGGCCTTGCGAGCATCGCGTCCTGGCCGGCATATCTCTACGTAGCGGTGGTCTTCTTGCTGGCGGCAATCATGATACCGGTGACCGCCCTGCTCGACATCCGGGTTTGGAATGAACCCCTGGCGGACTATGTCATTTACGCAGCGTTCCCACTCGCCGCCCTGGTGCTGGTGCTCGAGAAATGGATGACGAAACGGGTCGCTCCGGCCACCAGGTCTATCACGTTCATGAGAACATCGTCGGACCAGACCCCGAATCAGTGGCGTTTCCTCGCGGTAGCGATCGCTGCACTCATCTCGTATCTGATCACCGGGGGAGATCCCATAACGTGGCTTTTGAATTTCAGCCTGTGGTTTGCCGGTGCAGAGCAGATAACAGAAGCCCTGAGCAACAGCGATCTGCGACCGCTATCGGCCGGCATCGTCTCCATCTCCACGGGCATAATTCTCACTCCCCCGGCGCCCAGGGGCAATCACAGCCGGGCGTTCTGCATACTCCTGGCATCTTTCGTGGCCGTCGCAGAAGCGGGGGTTGCATGGTGGGCGTGGAGAGGATGGAAGAAAGACCGCGTAGATCGGTTCGATCTGGATGTCATATGAAGCGAATGCGTGAGAGGAGGTCGCAAAATGGACGACATCCCCTGCCCTGAGCCGGAGCATCTCTGGAAAGCTGCAGAGATTCGGCAAGAAGTGAATCGAGTGGCGCTCGCGGCATCCTGGCCTTCGGCTATCATCTCGGCAATTTCGTGCTTCCTGGCAGCCGTCCTGGCCCTGATTGCCGCAGCGGCGAGGGTGGATCCAGCAGTTTTCTTTATCATCTTCCTGATCCTGACATACCCCACGCCCAAGACGCTCGAACGACGGATTGCCGGGGGGCTCGTCCCCACAGGCAGGAACCTGGACCTGAACGTCATATCCATCGGGGAAGGAATGCCGTGGTGGGGATACGTGCTGGCGATCCCCGTCGCACTCCTCATCGGGTTCATCGTCTCCGCCGACCAGAACACGCCAATGGTGTTCGTTGCAGTACTTTGGGCCTGGCTGGGCATCGTATGGCTCGCCAGTGGATGGGTAAGCAAGCGATGGAACCAGATTCTCATGGGTTTTCTCTTGCTGGCAACGGTCGTATTCTTGGGCCGATCTACGCCGAAAGGAGGAGACATCGGCAATGAATTCGCCATCTTACTATCGATCGCGGGAATCGCAGAAGCCGGATTCGCCTGGTGGGCCTGGCGGGAGTGGAAGAAAGACCCCGCCCGATTCGAGTCTATTCTTACGTGAGGACCGGGAAAAGCTGGCAAAGCTGGCTCAGGATCCCGCCGTGCTGTACGTCCTATCGGCGCTGGCGGAGGTGGAAAGCGCCGACGATCGCTTCCTGGCGAAGGTCACAGGCCTGTCCCTGGGAGAAGTCCGCGATGTAATCGGGAGGCTGGAGGCAGGGGAGTTCGTGAAAGCAGGCGGAAAAGGCACCATCGCTTACGCGAGCCTGACAAACCTGGGCCGGAGCACATTCGGCTACTACTGGAAACGCCTGAAGCGATGCCCAAAGTGAAATCGCAGTTGGCGCGGCTTGCCTCCGGAAGAAAGCGTTGATTGGTGGGCGTTCGGGCGGACACGGCAGGTATCCGCCCGAACGTTAGAACGTTAAACCGAGAGCCCGTGCCCTGGTACGATTTCACCCATCCTCCTGCGACCCGGTGGGTCAGGTTCCTTACTCTGAATCATGTAGCCGGTTTACCTCACAGTATGTCTTCCGGAAGCGACTCCACGTCCGGCACTTTCGACATGGTTCGTTCGAATTTCTCCCTGCCCCCGCGGGCCGCTCGCTTCTCCAGGGACTCCTCTGTCGTCAGTGTCAACAACTTCTTCACCAGGGCCCGAGCTATGAACTGGTTCATGGAGACAGTCTCCTTTCCTGCTGCTTCCTTCAACGCCATGGGCAGGTAGTCAGGCAGTCTGACGCTTATCCTTCTCACTTCTTTTACGCCTGCGACCTCATGTCGTGTGGGCTCTTATGGCTTTTTCAGGGTTTCGTCATGTTCCCCAGCGTTGCGTAGCAGGTACGTGCCTCCCCTGATCTCGCACGTCATTCTGCACGAGCGACTCACTCTCGCCTCCCACATGCTGGCAGTTCCCTTCATGTGCTTTACTCTCAGCCCAGGGTGCCTGGGATTTT
>WFSD01000202.1 GCA_015486235.1 Anaerolineae bacterium | reverse complement strand
GGATTGGGGGCGTGGGGCAACAGGTGGGTGAAGTGCTTCACGAGTACGGTAGCGGCGCGGAGCCTCCCTTGCTCTTCCTGCGACGTTATCTTGCACCCGCGAGTGTCGGTCACGTAAAGCGTGTCCTCCACACGCCGTCCCACGGATCTAACCGTGACCCTGGAGATGTAGATTCCATTGAGCGCCAGAGCGTTCGTGAGCTCATAGAGGAACCCGACCGTGTCCGTAGAGTTTATCCGGATTACCGTGTGCTTTTCCGATGACTCGTTGTCTATCTCGATCTCAACAGGGTAGAGAGGAGTTTCATCTGGCTGGGCGCTCCCCACGGAGGCTGCCACTTGTTTTATGAGCTTCCCCTGTGCTTCTGATCGCTTCCCAGCATCCAGCAAGCGAAGTATCGAACGGAGGTCGTCGGCGTATCGCTGCCATGTCCCGTCTGGGATTTCGCCCCCGACATGTGTGACGACGAAAACGTCCACGATGCGCCGTGGGGAGGAGGCGGTTCCCGGCTCAGTGGTGAAGACATTTCCTTCCAGAATGTTGAATCCGTGTGCCAGGAGGAGCCCGCATATGGCAGAAAGCTCTCCGAAGTAATCATATCCCACGATGGTCAATCGCCAGCGTCCTGCTGGGAGAGATACGGCTTCCACTTCCGCCGGATGTTCTTTTCCCAGGGAACCTGTCATGAGCGCGTGGCGGCGCATTTCCTCATCGGTGAAGATCTCTGCGTAGGCCGGGGGCATCTCGCTTATGTGAGGAGGCCTGCCCTCGGAAAGAGCACTGCCATGGGTCTCTTTCGTCTCTTCCAGATATTTCCGATAGATGGTACGGATTGCCCCTCGGTGTTGCTCGTAGCGGGAGAGGAACAATTCGCCAGCGTCTTTTCCAGTGAATCGCAGCCTGCGTGCCAGGCTTGCTATCCCCTCAGCATCGTCTGGGAGGGTGTGAGTCTGGCGATAGTGCATCAGTTGTAGATGATGTTCGACAGTCCGGAGGAATACGTAGCTTTCCGACAGGATGCGGTGCTCCTCTGCCGAGAGGATGCCACGGGCGTGCAGCCGATTCAATGCCTCTGTGGTGTTGCCAGTGCGTATGTCAGGATAGCGTGCCCCGTGGAGCAATTGGAGGTACTGAGCGATGAACTCCACATCTCGGATGGATCCCTGCCCCAGCTTCACTTCGCCCCAGTCTCTTCCTTGCCGGGTGAGCCTGGCCTCCACGCGCTCTTTCATCCTGTGAACATCCGCCCGCAGGGACCCGCTGCCGTGAGAGAAAACAATCGGCTCGGCCCTGCGCAAGAACTCCCTGCCAACCTCCACGTCGCCGGCCACCGGACGCGCACGGAGCAGTGCCTGTCTCTCCCAGAGACGGGCATGTTTCCGCAAGTAAATTACATATCCCTCCAGCGGTGAGACGAGCGGCCCGGTGACGCCCCAGGGGCGCAGGCGCATGTCCACCCTGTACAGGAATCCTTCAGATGTGATGTTCCCGAGGATTTGTATCAGTTTTTCCCCGAGCCGTCGGTATCTGCTGGCATTGGCCTCTGCCAGGAAGATCAGGTCTATGTCAGAACTGTAGTTCAGCTCTCTGCCACCCAGCTTGCCGAGCGCCAGGACGACGAATCCGTCTGGGATGGTCCCCGTCCACTCAGCGGCGAGGTCCAGGCCCGCCCGCACTATGCCTTCCGCCAGGTTGGAGAGCTGTTCTGTCACAGTGCCAAGATCCCACAGATCGAACAGGTCGCTTGCCCCGATGCGCAGCAGTTCATGACGCTGATAGCGACGCAAGGAGTCAGCTTTCTCGTTGAAAGAGGGCGTTCTCCCGATCGTGGCGCTTGCGCCGGCGTAGAAATCGACAGCCGCTTTCGGCCGCGCCAGATCCCGTTGACCCAGAAGCAGTGGGAAGTACTCCGGGTTGCGGAGGAGTATCTCCGTGAGAAACTGGCTGCTGGAGAAAAGGGTCACCAGGTTCTCCACAGCCCTTGGCGACGATGCCAGGATGTGAAACAGCGCTGCACGATCTGGCACGCCCAGGACGAACCGCGCGAAAGTGCAGAGTACCTGGTTGGGGTGTTGAGTGGCTGCAAGGGATGCCAGTAACTGGGGCAAAATACTCAGTATCCCGGCCTCCGCTTCCCGATCGCGGGCCATCGAGCGAAGGCATTTGCTGGTGGACTCCCAGTCGGATATACCTGCGCGTTCCAGCAAGGAGCGGACATTCTCGTTCGGCCCTCCTGGATCTAGCAGACCCTCGAATTCGATTCTCATCGCTTGCACCGAAAATGACCCGTCGATTGCAGGGGTCATGCCGTTCGGCTGGAGTCTATCGCTTTGGCAACGGCCGCAACCCTGTTGTTGACATCCAGCTTCTCGAAAATGGCCCGCAAATGGCGCTTGACGGTGTTCGTGGAGATGACCAGTTCCTCGGCTATTTCCTTGTTGCTCATGCCACGCGCCAGCAGGTCCAACACCTCTCGTTCTCGATGGGTCAGGCGGTCGAGATCGCTTCCCGTCTGCCTATATTTTCTGACTACCTCGTCGACGACATCCCGGAACGCTGTGCGGTCGAACGCCTGCTTCTCCAGATAGGCGAAAATGCGGTGTTCCTCGTATGCCCTGCTCACGTCCGTCGGGCTTGCAGTACCGCTGACGACGATTGCTGGTATCCTGGCTATCCTCGCCTCCTCCAGCACGCGGTAGCCATCGGAGTTGTCGGCGGGAGATGCGGAGCTGGCCAGGGATAAGTCCACGACTGTCAACAGATAGCGATCCCGCTGGAGATGGCCCAATGCCTCGCCGAAGCTGTTGCAGGTGTGCACCCTCAGTCCCACGTCGCTCAGCATTTCCGCCAGGATGCTTCGCCAGCCAGCATCGTCCTCTACCACTAACGCCTGGCCTATGATATGGGTTGGGCTCTCGCGCTGGCTTCCAGTGGCGGCCTTCTCGACAGGCGGAGGCGCTGCCAGAGCCTGATGGATCAGCCTGCGGAAATTCCTGCGACTGAAAGTCTCTTTCTGGAGAGAGGTGAAGGCCCCGTGATCCTTGATTGCACTCACCGCCAGATCCACGGTGATGTAACCCGACAGCATGATGGTCACGCATCCGGGGTCGTGGGCGCGCACGGCATCGAGTACCTCCATCCCGTCCTGGTTCCTGTACCCCCCAAGGGAAAGGTCCACGACCGCCACCCGGTGGGGGGCAT
>WFSD01000201.1 GCA_015486235.1 Anaerolineae bacterium | reverse complement strand
CCCAATGTCGTTTTCTCCTGCGCCAATCCGGTAGTGGACGGTACAGTCTACGTTTACTACGGCGGTGGGGATCACGTGATCGGGTTGGCCACATGCCGGCTGGATGAATTATTGGGTTATGCCCTGCACGGATAATTGCTCAGCGAGTGCCCACGTCTTACGCAGGATCCAGGATAGCCACCACATGTCTGGATTTCTCATCCTTTGACAGCACCCGCCGTCAGACCGCTCACCAGCCGGCGCTGGAAGATAAGGGCGAGGATCACCGGCGGCAGCGCGGCCAGAAAGCCGCCGGCGGCAACTGCGGCTGGGGACTGGTAGTACTGACTGCTGCCCACAATGAACACGAAGTAGGGCAGAGTGTAGGCATTTGGCGTGCGGGTGAAAATCAGCGCTAACAGAAACTCATCCCAGGCCAGCAGAAAGGCAAGCAACCCCGTCGTTACCAGGCCCGGAACCGAAAGGGGCAGAATGACATGGGTCAGGGCTTGCAAGTGGGTGCAGCCATCCACCATCGCAGCGTCTTCCAGTTCTCTGGGAATGGTAGCGAAATAGCCGCGCATGATCCAGATCACCAACCCGATGATGAACGAAGTGTACAATATGATTAGATTACGCCTGGTGTCGAACATGGGGATTATCGGATCGATATAGCCAACGATAATGACATAGAAAGGCACCACCAGAGCTATGGTGGGCAGCAGGCGCGTGGCAAGCATACTCATGATCAGTACGTTCTTGGCGGGGAAAGTGAAGCGGGCCAGGGCGTACGCAGCCAACACTCCAAAGAGCAGGCATATGATGGTGGTCGTACTGGCTACGACGAGGGAATTACGCAGGGCAGCCAGGAAGAGCGCACCCGTGGGGTTGGCAGGATTGAACATAGCAGCGTAATGCTCAAAGGTGGGGTGTTTAGGCAGCCACTGAATTGGAATCTGGTTGAGTTTGGCCTGCGTCGAGATACTGGTGATGAACAGCCAGGTAAAAGGGGCTAGAGTCCAGACCAAAATCAATGCCACCAGAGCATACAGCATTACTTTCGACAGGATCTTGCGCGTGCTCTTGCGACGGCGAATGTCCGATACCATACTCCTCTACTCCTCCTCAACGTAAATAGCGCGAATGTAAGCGAAAGCGATCAGCAATATGAACAGACCGATGAGGAAAGCGATCGCTGCACCTTTCCCAAATAGACCGAATACAAACGCCTGGCGGAATGTCTCGATCGCCAGTACCGGGATGGTGTAGGCCATCAGGATGTATATGATGTCGAATACACGGAATAGTTCCATCGTGCGGTAGACCAGGATGACTGCCAACACGGGGCGCAGTCGGGGCAGAGTAATCAGCCAGAAGCGCTGCCAGGCATTTGCTCCATCTACCTCAGCTGCCTCGTAGAGTTCGCGGGGAATCGTCTGCAGGCCAGCCAGCGTCAGCAACGCCACAACTGGAAGGACCTTCCACGTATCTCCGACGATAAGCCAGTTGATTCCCTGCGTCGCTCCCAGCCAGGAAGTGACCCCACCCAACAGTGGCACGTTCCGAAAAATAGGAATGGGTGCCAGGAAGTTTATGGCTTCCCTCGGCCCCAGGATATGCAAGGCTTGCAACAGACCGTTGAGAGCTCCGTAGGGATGTGGCTCGAAGATCAATCCCCACATACGCGCGTTGACCACGGTCGGCACGGCCCATGGGAGAATGACGATAGTACGCACTACGCCTCGACCAGAGAACTCCTGATTCAATACCAGGGCTACGCCGATGCCGGCTACCATTTCGATGAGTAGCGAGACGACTGTAAAATATGAGGTCACGCGCACTGAGTACCAGAAACGACTGTCTTTCAGGAAATAGAGATAGTTCTTGAATCCTACGAATTGCGTCAGTAAGCCACCCCTGCCGCCAACTACGACGATCTCGACCCTGTGTAAGCTAAGGTACAAAGCATACAATAAAGGTATGAATACCACGAACAGCATGACGATAAGTGCCGGGGTCATCAACGCGAGCGCGAATCTTCGCTCACTCCAGCGTTGCCCAGCTTGAAGTGGCCTTGCTTCGCCGTGACGTCCAAGCGATTCAGCCATTCCACACCTCATCAAATGAGCATCACATCAAAAGGGCGGGTACTCCTGAAAATCTAGGCCGACGCGTACCAGATGCGGGGGCGTGGAGCAGGCCGTAGGCCTGCTCCACGCTTGAATTTGCTCCTATCTCTCTCAGGATAACTGGTTTCAACGCACTTTTCGAATCATAGTTGACAGAGTAGCACTACTGGCCTAACGCTTTGATGCGGGTCACCATGTCCTTAGTAGCTTGCTCTGGACTCATCTCCCCAAGCAAACACCTGTGGACATCCTCCATAATGATTGTCGATACCTGTGGGTAGTTGGGTACTTTGGGCCGATGATGAACATTGGCCAGATTCGTGGCATAGAAACCAGCGTCGGGGTTGATCCTCTTTTCCTCCGCCGAATCCTGCAGTGATGTCCAGACCGGGAACTCCGACTCCAGATGCTGGCCCTGTATCTCAGGGCTGGTGGCAAACTGGATCCACTTCCAGGCGGCATCTTTGTTCTTAGAGTTAGCCATGATGGCCAATCCCTGGAAGCCACTAACCGAGCCAGCTGGGGCCGAAACCCCTTTAGCCGGCGGGATCAGGCCAACCCGAGCTGATTTGACGATCTTAGATACCTTGGGGTTCAGCATGTTACCACGCACGAAAGTCCAGTTGGTGTTGAATGTAACGGCACCGGAAACGAAAGCATTCATAGCTCCTGGTTCGTCGGTGTTCATGGAAGCCGGATCGGCCAGGCCTTCGTCAACCAGCTTGCGCATGAATTGAAGCGCCTTCAGGCCCGCGCCTCGGTCCATTATCGGATTGCCATCTTTGTCGAACAGGTCGCCGCCGAACTGAGCGGTAGTACGCACATAGTCGCAGGTGAGACCCTCTTTCTGGTTCCACGAGTCGATGTACGGGTAGGTGACGATGCCCTTCTTCTTAAGCGCTACCATCTGGTTGTACCATTCCTCCAGCGTTGCCGGAGGGCTGCTGAAGCCTGCCTGCTTGAGCTGGTCAATATTATAGAAGAAACACTGGAAGTTGGCCAGGAAGGGGAAGGCCCAAGTCTTGTCCTTGTAGACGAAGGCATCGAAGATAGCAGGCGCGATGTCGTCTCGCATCTGTTGGGTGATCTTGTCATCCAGTGGGATGACGTAGCCCTTGTGGGCAAACTCAGCTGTCCAGATCAAATCCAGAAGGATCACATCATAAGTAGCGGTGCTCGCTGCAGCAGAGGTGACGATCTTGTCGTGCAACTCGTCATACTTGACAAAGGTGAAGTTGATCTTGATGTTTGGGTTTGCTTTGTGGAACTTGTCAGCCATGTCCAAGAGAACTTTATCCGAGTAGCCAGCCTGGTTCATGTACAGAGCGTTGAGGGTGACAGGCTTAGATACAGCCTTCGTGGGCGGCGCCTTGGTCGAAACTGCAGTGGGTGCCGGTGCTGCTTGGCAGGCAGTCAGCACCACGAGGACTAACACAATAAACAGGCTCAAAAGCGTAAACCTTCGCATTTTTCTTCCTCCTTATAGGATCGCATTACTGAGACAGACATCAGATATTGACCAGGCGTTAACCACCTGTTCGAATGACCACCTCCTTTCCTTCTCTGCTTCCTTCAGCATTCCTTTTTCCCCTGGGCGCACACCAGCACGCCCAGCAATGCTCACTCCCCTTCTACGTTAGCATACGGCGCCTTGACAGTCAATGGGCTTACGGCCACATCGCGGACAGATTGCGGCCGCAGACTTGCCAGCGCATCATGAACATGCTATGCTTGATTTGTAAGGAGAACCATTCAAAGCCGTCCGGGTAGCGCAACTTGGTAGATGGCGCATGCAATAGGATTCGCGATGATCAAGCAAGATGAATTTGCCCGGCTCGTCCGCAGGGCTATGGCAGACCTCTACGATTATGCCCAACTTCATAAGTCGCGTCTGGCCGACTGGATCATTCCCAGAGCTGACCAAACCCAGCGCGGAATTGCCTTGCAGCGCTTGCTGTTGGACACCATCCAGCAAGCGCAGCCGCCACCATCGTTATCGCCCTCCTCACCCCGTCGTCGGGTCTACCAGGCGCTCAGGCTGCGCTATGTCGAAGGGCTGGGCCTCTCCGAAGTTGCACAGCGGCTGAACGTGAGCCAGCGCCAACTCCGCCGTGACTTGCGCAAAGGGTTGAACGCTGTGACGACCATCCTATGGGCCAGGTACCTACAACTGCAGGCCAGGCAGCCCTCAACAGTTTCCACGGCAGAGGTTGGGGAGGCCGGGAGCACGCTATCGCCCCTGGAAGCGGAACTGATGCGCCTGGGCGAACTTGCACCGGGCAACGGGGTTGCTCTAGAGGAGATACTGCAAGGCGTGCTGGATACCTTGAGCGACGCAACCATACAGAAGGGCATCACCATTCGCACATTCTTCGAAGATGAGCTGCCCCTAAAGAACACCATGCGTGTGTCAATGCACCCCGTGATCCTACGCCACGCGCTGCTCAGTTTGCTGATCGAAGCGCTGGAGCGTGCCAGCAAAGAAGGCATCACACTGACTGTCCGTCAGGAGATGCCTTCCACCGTCGTGAACATCCGCCTGCGCATCCCCGGCGGCCGACCGACCGACTGGGAACGCGAGGATGCGCGCCTGAGCGTGGGACATCGCCTGCTGGAAATGCAAGGGGGACAGTTGACCATTCAGGCGCAGGAGGAAGACTGGTTCAGCATACGCCTCCTTTTGCCGGCGATGCGGTCGGCTACGGTGTTGGTCGTGGACGACAACCCGGACCTTGTAAGCCTGTTCCGGCGCTATCTCAGCGGCATCTTCCGCGTGATCGGCGTCAGCGACGAAGTGCAGGCATTGGAGATCGCCCACCAGGTGCACCCACAGGCCATCACAGTTGATCTGATGATGCCCTCGCGTGACGGGTGGTCAATCCTGCAGGCACTCAAGAACGATCCCCTCACGCGCGATATCCCGGTCATCGTCTGCTCAGTGCTCAAGGAGGAAGATTTGGCCCGCGTGTTGGGTGCCGCAGGGTTTCTGGTCAAGCCAGTCACGCAGCAGGCTCT
>WFSD01000200.1 GCA_015486235.1 Anaerolineae bacterium | reverse complement strand
GATCGTGTGAGATATTCATCGGAGGTGTTACATGCCTGAACTGCGGTACGATGAAGACAAAGTGGACGAAGTTGTGCTAGCCTTGCTGTACCTGAACACATGGCAAGAGAGAAAGAAGCCGTTCGAGGTATATCGCGCCTGGAAGGGGTTCCCCTGGGAGGCGATGGACCGGCTGCACGAGAAAGGCTATATCGACAATCCTCGCAGCCGGGCCAAGAGCGTGATGCTCACTGAGGAAGGAGTGTGCAAGTCCAGGGAACTCTTTTTCCGCTACTTCGCCCCTCCCAAGGATTCGAGCGATGCGCCGGCCGATGGCCGCTGACGGTCACTTGCTGAGCGATCATGTCCACTCAAATTACTGGTACCCTCATCTGGTACGCGATGATCTGCGAGCGGGAGGTCTGGCTCATGGCCCACGAAATGGAGCCTGAGCGTGAGGATGCCCGGCTGGAATGGGGGCGTTTCCTGGGGGAGATGAGCTACCCGCGGGTCGGCCGGAAGGAGATCAGCCTGCCGGGCATCAGGCTCGATCTGGTGGAAAGGGAAGGTTCTCGGCTGGTGGTTGGGGAGGTCAAGAGTTCTTCACGGTTTCTGGACGCATCCCGAATGCAGGTGCTTTTCTACCTGTGGAGACTTCGGGAGATGGGCGTGGAGGCGGAGGGCGAATTGCGCTTCCCCGGAGAGCGCCGTCGGCTCCAAGTGAAATTGGACGAGGATGGCGAGCGATCGCTGCAAGAAGTCATGGCTCGCATCAGATCCATCGTGGAGCGGCCTTTGCCACCGCCGGCCAAACGCATTTCCTACTGCCGGGCCTGCGCGTACCGGGATTTTTGCTGGAGCGACGAGCCTGAGAGATAACGGAGGCAACCGTGGGCAAACGACTCTACATCCTTTCCAGCGGTACGCTTCGTCGGGAGCAAAACACCCTGGTGCTGGAAACGGAGGAGCGCAAGAGGTTTTTCCCTGTGGAACAGGTGGAAGAGATCCATGTCTTCGGGGAGGTCGATGTGAATAAGCGCATCCTCGAGTTCCTGACCAGGCAGCACATCCTTCTCCACTTCTACAATCACTATGGGTATTATGTGGGGACGTATTATCCCAGGGAATACTACAACTCCGGGTATGTCATATTGCGGCAGGCGGAGCATTACCTGGACAAATCCAGGCGCCTGGACCTGGCCCGCCGCTTCGTGGAGGGGGCTCTGTTCAACATCCGGCGGGTGGTGCGTTATTACCGCAATCGTGGGAAGGCGTTGGAAGTGGTGGAAGCGGCGATAGATGCTCACAGGGATCGGCTGGACGGCGTTAAGGATGTCGCCGCGCTCATGCAGGTGGAAGGAAAGGCGTGGGAGGTGTATTACAGTGCTTTTGACATAATCCTGGAGAACCCGGCCTTTGCTTTCGAATCCAGGACGCGCAGGCCGCCGCTCAACCGGGTGAACGCCCTCATTTCTTTTGGGAACACTCTGTTGTATACGGCTGTGCTATCGGAGATATACCGAACCCATCTGGATCCACGCATCGGCTTCCTCCATGCGACGAACTTCCGGCGGTTCACTTTGAATCTGGACGTGGCGGAGATATTCAAGCCGATCCTGGTGGATCGCATGATCTTCAGCCTTGTGGGAAAGGGGCAGCTACAGACCAGGCATTTTGATGAAGAGATGCAGGGCCTGTACCTGAACGACAGAGGGAGACGCATTTTTCTGGAGGCATGGGAAAAACGGCTGAGCGCTACGTTCCGGCATCGCGGGTTGAAGCGGAACGTGAGCTACCGGCGTGCCATTCGCCTGGACCTGTACAAGCTGGAAAAGCATCTGATGGGTGAGAAGGTCTACACTCCCTTCCGGGCGAGGTGGTGAGGGAGTCAGACGATGTTCTCGGGCCCGCCTTTGATGATCCCGATGTTCTCCCGTCGGACGTCTTTTTCCGATCTAAGAGTGTAAAAGAGCACGCTATCCTCTTTCTCGTCGATGGCTTTCTGCACTTCTTCGCTGAGCCGACGGAATTGTGTGCGTGTGAGGGTGCCCTCCATGACTGAATTCTGTACCCATGTGAGGTACCGGCGTCCGATGTGCAGGATTTTTGCCACCCGCTGGACGTTCACGTCGTAGACCATGATCACGTACATTTTGCCTCTCCTTTCGCTTGTGGTATATTTTACCTGCAGGCGGTACTTGGGGCAACGAGAGCCATATGCAGCTTCTATCCCTGATTGTCGTGTCGTCGACCTTGAATGACGCGTAAGTCTCCGAGGAGCGACGACGCTATCCGGTGCCAATAGCGGGAAAACGGCAGGACTAGGGCTGGTAAGAGGACGTCAGATGCCCGACAAGCCGGGTTTTGGGGTGGAAATCGGCTCCCAGATTCCGGAAAAACCAGTAAGAATTTGGTTTTGAGCCTACCTACGAGGGATTGAAACATACCTTCTAGTGCCTCCCCAATGCCGACCATCAGGTTTTGAGCCTACCTACGAGGGATTGAAACCAATACTTGGGGCCCTTCCACTGGCACGACAGCGAGGTTTTGAGCCTACCTACGAGGGATTGAAACCTCATTCTCTGCTTCGTCCTGCTCACGAGCACCGCGTTTTGAGCCTACCTACGAGGGATTGAAACATGCCAGCCTCAATGCCCTTGATGATGGCATGACCGGTTTTGAGCCTACCTACGAGGGATTGAAACTCCACCACAATGCCCGCCCACGTGAGTTCAGGCATAGT
>WFSD01000199.1 GCA_015486235.1 Anaerolineae bacterium | reverse complement strand
TGTGCAGGAGAGCGGCCTATCCGTTCCAAAAGATATCGCCATAGTGAGTCATGGGGGGACTTTGTGGGCTGATATGGTCACGCCGACGCTGACGACGGTGGTTGTGGACATCGAGGAAGAGGGCTTCGTGGCCGCCAACTTGCTTTTGAGATTGATCGATGGGGAGTCGGATATCCCCATGCTTGATGTTCGGCCAGTACGCCTTAGGGTAGGACAGTCTTCGTGAGAGGTTACTATAGATTCGGATTAGTGGGAACTTGCTAGTGCTGGCGGGCATCTTTGACTCATATCGAGGAAGGTTCGGTTATAGCCGAGGAAGCTACAAAAAACTCAAACATACCTGGAGGTTTAACAATATGAATTGTCTTGTCATTGGAGGCGCTGGCTTCATTGGGTCGTACGTGGTGCATGAGCTATTGGCGCGGGGACATCACGTCGTGGTCTATGATGTCATGCCAGACCGGAATGCACTCCAAAAAGTATGGACGTCTGAGGAATTAAAAGGTATCACGTTAGTGCATGGCGATGTCACCGATCTGGCATCGCTGGCCAGGTCGGTCAAGGAGAACCAGGTGGATCACCTTGTTCATCTGGCATATTGGCAGATTCCGGCTTCCAACCATAATCCGACGGCAGCCATTGGGATAAACGGGATAGGCTTCAACAATACGCTGGAGGTAGCCTCCATATTCGACTTGCGTCGGGTGGTGTGGGCCAGTTCGAATGCTGTTTTTGGGTCTCCGAAGTCGCACCAGGCCGAGTGTATTCCCAACGACGAGTTCCATCGACCCAACACTGTGTACGGCGCGCTCAAGTCGTTGAATGAGTACATGGCTCAGCATTACTTTGCTGAGAGGGGGGTGGATAGCATTGGACTGCGTTTCGGTCTGGTTTACGGTGCAGGTCGGATACGTGGTGCCAGCACTTTTGCCAGCGAGATGATAGAGAAAGCCGCTCTCGGAGAGCCCTGTGTGGTGGACAGTGGAGACGCGGTCGTTGATTGGCTTTACGCAGTGGACGCCGCTCGTTTTATTGTGCGGGCTCTCGAGGTGCCTCAGACGCCCACGCGAGTGTACAACACCTCTGGGCAGGTTCGTGGTGTTCGGGAGGCTGTAGAGTATCTCACCGAGCATATTCCAGGCGCACAATTGCAGGTTCGGCCCGGCACCATTGATGCTTGCTGGAAGCTGGATAGCAGTCGTTTGCGGGCCGATTTGGGGGTCGAGGCGCAGTATACAATGGAGGAAGGCATTCAGGATACGGTGTTCCGGATACGTGAAAGGGCAGGGTTACCACCCTTGCCTGGCTTTGATGCCGTCCAGCACTAAACAGGATTAAGGAGACAGAACAACACCATGTCGAACTTCAAGCCGTCGCTCACCGAACTTGCCGTTACGTCCAAGAAGGTGATGATTATGGGGATTGGGGGCGGAGGGGACGTTATTCTTGGAATCCCCATCGCGAACTACGTAAGAATCCTTGGCGTTGAGAAGATATATTTGGGCGGGGTGAGCTCGCAATGGTGGAATCCCAAAGGGGGAACTCGCCGTGAGAACTTCGTGCTGGCGCCGCTCGTGTACGACGTCGCTCAGCTGGAAAAGGCAGAATTATGGGAGCCGATGCTGGCCCACGTCAACCAGGACTCTAGTTTCAATGGGAAGCGTCCAGCGGAGGCTGCAGTGAGCGAAGTCGTACCCTGGGAGGTGTTCGTTGGTGGTCTATCCGACGGGGTCGTCGGCTTGCGAGACAGCTTGAATGCGTTCATTACGAATGAGGGGATCGACTTCTTCGTAGGAGCTGATATTGGTGCTCACTCCTTCCACGATGGCAACGAGACCAGCCCCCCGTTTGCCTCGCTCATCTCGCTGATGTCGCTTAGTGCGATGATCCAGCTGGACTGTCCAGCGGTTTATGGGTTTGCTGGCTACACAGTCGACGCCGAAATGGAAATAGAGGAGTTGGACGAACGGGTGGGCCGCATCATGCGGGCGGGTGGGTTCCTGGGGGCCTACGGCCTCACGCAGAAAGACGTCAGCGACTATTTGAAGGCGTGTGAGGCCTTCCCAGACCCAATTGAGCCATTCGTAGCCCGAGCGGCACAGGGGGATCTGGGCTTGAAGCAGGTTCCGATCATCAGCCCCTGGGGGCGCCGGGCCTACGTCACGCCACTATCGGCGATTTACCTCTTCCTGGATCCGAAAATCATGGTTGAGGCGGTTTCCACAGGCGTGAAGGCGCTGATGGACACCAGGTCCATGGAAGAGGCGGAAACAATCTACCACGAGGTCCTGGGCCAGTTTCCCGAGACTTGGGCGCCCAGAGCCATCAACTACGTAGGCAAGAAGGAGCACCTATGAAAGATCCGCAAATCAGTGTGGGACAGGGTATCCCTGACGCGGCTTACTCGTCGGACTTGAGGGTTGGAAACATTCTGGCATCAGCGACTTAGCGCCGAGTTTTCGCGCTTGATTGTGTCCTGGGGTTCGTAGGTACTGTTGCGAAAGGAGGTGCGTTTGTATGAGAATGTAGAGGACAGTTTTTTGACCGTTCGAATGCCAGTGTGATTTTCGATCAAGTAAATTAAGGAGGAAATTTGAGATGAGCCGTACACGTAGTTTGCTTATCGTTTTGGTTGTACTTGCCACGGTCGTAGCTGGCTGTGCGCCAGCTGCCGCTCCGACAAAGGAGGCTCCCACCGCAGCTCCTGCCCCGACAAAGGCAGCCCCCACTGCAGCTCCTGCCCCGACAAAGGCAGCCCCCACCGCAGTTCCCGCCAAGAAGCTGACCTTTGCCATGGTCACCGATCAGTCTGGGCTTGGAGATCAGGCTTTCAACGATGCCACATGGTCGGGGTTCCAGGCCCTAAAGAAGGACTACGGGGTTAACATCAAAGTAGTCGAGAGTAGCGAGCAGGCCCAATACGTTCCTAACCTCAGCACGCTAGCCGAGCAGCACGCGGACCTGATCGTAGGGGTAGGCTTCCTGATGAAGGATGCTATGAATGAAGTTGCTCCGCAATACCCTAACACTCATTTTGGATTGGTCGACGCCTGCGTGGATCAACCAAATGTGGCCTGCATCCAGTTCAAGGAGAATGAAGGGGCCTTTCTGATGGGTGCCATCGCCGCGTATATGAGCAAGACCCGTAAGGTTGGGTTTGTCGGCGGCATGGAAACAGAGGTCGTGAAAAGGTTCGAGGCAGGCTATCGTGCTGGCGTGATGACCGTCGATCCCAAAGTGAAAGTGCTCGTTTCCTATGCAGGCGCGTTCAACGACCCTGCAAAAGGCAAGGAGCTGGCTTTGGCTCAGTACCACCAGGGGGCCGACGTGATTTTCCAGGTGGCCGGCTTCACCGGGACTGGTGTCATCGACGCCGCCAAGGAAACCAATAAGATGGTCATCGGCGTTGACCGTGATCAAAATTACCTCGCCCCCCACAATGTCATCAGCTCCATGGTCAAGGGGCTTGGGAAAGGCGTCTATAACGTTGGCAAGCTGGTCATCGAGGGCAAATTCAAGGGCGGCCCTTACCGCTACGGCTTGGCGGAGGGTGGCGTTGACATCGCCCCGAGCACAAGCAAGAATGTCCCTCCCGACATCCTGGCGAAAGTCAAGAAGATCAAGCAAATGATCATCGACGGCAAGATCAAGCCGCCGGCCACTCTCGATGAACTGAAGACCTTCACACCACCAAAGCTACCGTCGTAAACTGAAAGCTAGATGTAGAAGCTGGAAGCTGATTGCTAGAAGACTGGCAACCGGCTTCCAGCACATTGGCGGCGATATTTAGAGTCTTTTGAGAGTTAGTGTTGAGGAAAGGAGTCAATTCCTTGACCGCAGCCGTTGAAATGAGAGATATCGTCAAGCGATTTCCTCGCGTTCTGGCAAACGACCATATTTCGCTGACCGTTGAGGAAGGCGAGATCCATGGCCTGCTGGGGGAAAATGGTGCAGGCAAGACGACCTTGATGAACATCCTCTCCGGCCTGTCGGCCCCGGACGAGGGCAAGATTTTGCTGAACGGAACCCCAGTCCATCTCAGAAGCTGCCTGGACGCCATCAAACATGGGATCGGGATGGTTCACCAGCATTTCATGTTGGTCCCTGTTTTCACCGTCACCGAAAACATCATCCTGGGGAACGAGCCTAAAAAGGGACTCTGGCTGAATATGAAAAAAGCGAGAGCGAGGGTGACCGAGCTCTCCGAGCGTTATGGTTTGAAAGTAGATCCTGATGCACTGATTCGTGACATTTCGGTCGGGATGCAACAACGGGTCGAAATCCTGAAAGCCCTCTCGCGTGGGGTCAAGATCATGATCTTGGATGAGCCGACCGCCGTCTTGACTCCCCAGGAGGTCGAAGAACTATATGAAGTCATGCGTTCCCTCCGAGAGGCAGGCCATACGATCATTTTCATCACCCACAAACTGCAGGAGGTCAAGAGGATCACCGACCGGGTAACAGTCTTGCGCGACGGTCGGGTGATGGGCACCGTCAATACGCGGGATGTAGATGAGGCTGGTCTGGCCCGCATGATGGTGGGACGTGATGTTGTCCTGCATGTGAAGAAGGAGAAACACGCGGCGGGAGAGGTCAAACTTCGGGTGGAGCATCTGTTTGCCAGGGACTCCAGGGGACTGCCAGCACTCAGGGATGTATCTTTCAGCGTACGGGCTGGAGAGATTGTAGGGATCGCGGGTGTGGCCGGAAACGGGCAGGACGAATTGGTCGAGGTGATCACCGGTTTGAGAAACAGGGAGAGCGGAAAGATTTTCCTTGAGGGTCTCGATATCTCGGGCATGACACCGCGGGATCGGATGTACGCTGGATTGGGTCACATCCCCCAAGACCGGCAACGTCGCGGTCTGGTAATGAACTTCTCGTTGATTGATAATCTCCTGATGGGGTTCGAGGATTCCCCTCCCTTTGCCAAAGGCCCGATGCTGGATTATGCCGAAGCCGAGCGGTTTTCGCGTGAGTCCATGCGGACGTTCGACGTGCGTGCCGCAGGCCCTCACGTGCTGGCGCGTACCCTTTCAGGCGGCAATCAGCAAAAGGTGATCATTGCGCGCGAATTCCAGCGGGATCCTGCTGTCCTTATCGCTGCACAACCTACCCGGGGGTTGGATGTCGCAGCCATCGAGTTTGTCCATAATGGGCTACTCAAGCTGCGCGCACAGGACAAAGCAATCCTGTTGATCTCCATGGATCTGACAGAGATCCTCGACCTGAGCGATAGGATTCTGGTCATGTATGAAGGGCAAATTGTCGGTTCGTTTGAGGCTGGTCAGGCCACACCTGAGATGTTGGGGTTATTGATGGCTGGCAGCAAGATTGAGCAGGCTAGCGAGCAGGAGAACACCCAGGTATATCGTGATGGGGAAAAGGGCGGTGCCGAACGTGGATAAAAACAAGCGGCCTTCGGAAGAAAGAAAACTGTCTTTGTTGTTATCGCTCGTCAGTCCGATCCAGTTTATGCTGGGAATCATTGTGGCATTTGTCGCGGGGGCGCTATTCTTGTGGGCATTTCGAGAGAACGCAATCAGAGCCTACGAGGTTTTGTTCGAAGGTGCATTCGGCTCCAAGCGCTACATCGGCGAGACCCTCGTCTCTACCACCCCGTTGATCTTTACAGGCTTGTCTGTCGCGTTGGGCTTCCACTGCGGATTATTCAACATGGGCGTGGAGGGCCAGCTGGAGTTCGGAGCGATGGTGGCAGCGTATATTGGATACGCCTGGGCTATGCCGAAAGTGATACACCTCCCCTTGGCGCTCTTGGCCGGCGCGATTGTCGGAGGAATCTGGGGAGCCATTCCGGGATATCTCAAGGCTTATCACAAGATCCACGAGGTGATCACCACGATCATGCTGAACTATATCGCCTACGCGGTTGCTGACTACGCGGTCGCCGTGGGTGGTCCTATGAAAGGGAACAGCGTCCTGCCTGCTTCTCCCAAGATCATGGCCACGGCACGGCTGGACCGTCTTTGGCCTGGGACCCGGGTAAGTGCGGGAATCATCGTTGCGCTCCTGACTGCAGTGCTGGTTTGGTTCTTCGTATTCAGAACCAGGATTGGGTATAAGATGCGCGCCGTAGGGTTCAATGCGGATGCCGCCGAGTACGCTGGGATCAACCCCAAGGATATGACAGTGTGGGCAATGGCGCTCAGCGGTGCGCTCGGCGGCATGGCTGGCGCGGTGGAAGTGTTGGGAATTCACTATAGATTCTTCGCATCCTTCTCGCCCGGATATGGGTGGGATGGGATTGCGGTCGCCCTGCTGGGATTGCTCCACCCGGTCGGGGTTGTCGCCGCTGCATTCCTGCTCGGCATGTTGAGAAGCGGTTCCATTACGTTGCAAGCAATAGCGGGAATCAGCAAAGAGGTCATATCCATCTTGACCGCTTTGGTTATCTTTTTCTCTGCCACAAACCAGACCTTACGGCCAATACTGGAGCGTGCCATCAGAAAGCATAGTGTACGTGAAGAGGCGAGTTCGATCCAAGGACGAGAGGATGGCTGAGCCTGTTTTTTCGTTCGTCACTCTCTTGATTTGGACTCCTGACAAAAGACTTTATCGGGAATACAGGATACGGGCATGAAGGCAAGAACATTGTGGTGGTATTGTCCCCAATAAAGTCCAGAGTCGATGCGGGCTTCTTCCTTGTTTCTCGCCTTCGAGGTGAGAGACCTGGGATGGCAGAGCCCCTGGTTGTCAAAAGTCCAGTCTCGATGAAGGAGGTGCTTTATGGGAGCCTGGTCACAGATGTTAACCGTCACACTACTCGCTGAGGCGATTCGGTCAGCAACCCCGATCTTGTACCCTGCGTTGGCTGGAATCTTCTCCGAGCGCTCCGGCGTCCTGAACATCGGCCTGGAAGGCATAATGCTGATCAGCGCTTTTGCAGCGGTGGTTGGATCCTATTACAGCGGGAATCCCTGGATTGGAGTCCTGTATGCCATTGCTGCTGGCCTTTTAACCAGCCTTATCCATGCCTTTATGTGCATCAATATGCGCGCGGACCAGGCGATAGTAGGTACCGGCATCAACATCTTGGGTGTGGGTTTGCCCAGCTTCCTGCTCCTGAAGTTGTTTGGTTCGCAGGGGATCTCTCCCATCGTCCCTCGCCTGCATGAATGGCGGGTCCCAATCGTAGCCGATCTACCCATTCTTGGCCCGACCCTGGGCGTGCAGAGCCCCCTGGTCTACATTGCCCTGATTATGGTGCCCATCAGTTGGTTCGTTCTCTTCAAAACGCCATTCGGCCTGCGGCTACGTGCTGTCGGGGAAAATCCTTACGCCGCCGAGACTGTCGGCGTCAGTGTGTATATGATGCGCTATTCTGGCGTTCTGATCAGCGGGGTCCTGGCATCTCTGGGCGGAGCGTTTCTGTCAATCTCGTACCTCTCTCAATTCATCAGGCTTATGACGGCAGGGAGGGGTTTTATCGGCCTGGCAGCCATGATCTTCGGCAGGTGGAACCCGTGGGGAGCGTTGCTTGCCTGCCTGATTTTTGGCTTCGCCGACGCCTTCCAGGCAGCGGCCCAGGCTGCCAATATCCCGATCGCACCCCAGTTCTTGCTCGCTTTGCCCTATGTGCTGACCATCGTTGCCTTGATGGGCGCGATGGGCCGGGCTGTTGGGCCGGCCTACGTTGCAAAGCCTTACGAGAAAGCGTAGGGATAAGGGTAGAGTGCGTCCCCAGGGGCGTAGCACAGCTGTTGCGCTTCCCTTCTGCGTCTACGATAGGGGTCTCCGCGTCACCTTTCACGTCGGCGCTGGTGATGCCTTGCCTTATCGTCCATCTGACCTTGTCGTTATCAACTGCTCCGCTTCAGAAAACACCCTCATTCCTACCATCAGCGCACTTATCAGCGAGCTCAGCCCGGATACCGAGAAGATCATTGCCATGATCACGAATTGATATAGCGCCGCGTGTACTGGCTGGTTTCCGGCCAGCAACATGCCGGTCATCACCCCAGGTATCCAGATGATTCCCAGAGAGCGCAGGGAATCCACTCGTGGGATGAGGCTGGCCTCCACAGCGGCTCTGACATAAGGCAAGATAGTGACTTTAGGCTCCGCGCCAAGCGCCAGTGCGGCCTCGATAAGCCCTACATGCGCTTCGACCTCCCGGCGAAACCGTTCCAGCCCCAGGGATATAGTGTTCATCCCGTTGGCAATTATCATGCTACCCACGGGAATCAATGCCGTGAGTCTGGTCTCGATGACGCCTGCCCATGTCATCAGGACTATGGTGGTTCCCGCGCCCAGAGCTATTCCGTAAAATGATGCTTTGAATGCTCCGGGTATCCCCTTTGCACGCCGCGATGCGGTCTGGGCAGCGAGGACCATCATAATCAGCAGAACCGCAAATCCCACCAGCACTGTCCCTTGGAAGATGAGCAACAGCACAGAGCCAACAGCCACTACCTGTACCAGCGCTCGCATCAGAGCGATTACCATCTCTTTTTCCATGTGGATATCGGCGAAGTGGGCCACGAAGACAACGGCAAGCGCCATTGCCCCGGCCACCAGTGCCTGCGCCGCCGCAAGCTGGACGGGGTCAAGGAACAATCTTGTCAGCATGAAGCACCTCCTCCACGGTTCCGGCCTGTACTATACGTCCTTTTTCCATGAGCATCACGCGGGAAGCCATTCGCATAGCCTGTGCCAGGTCGTGGGTTACCAGGATGCATGTCAGCCCGCCTCCACGTATGATCTCCAGCAAAAGTTCTTCCACATCGCTCTTGGAACCCTCGTCCAGCGACGACGTGGGCTCGTCCAGAAGGAGCACCTCCGGTCTGTTCGCAAGTGCGCGTGCCAGCGAAACGCGCTGCGCCTCTCCCCCGGAAAGCTCCGATACGTCCCTGTCGCTGAAATCGGAAAGCCCCACGCGTGCCAGCAGAGCTTTGACATCCTTCCTCGGGAGGTCTTCACCCCGCTGGCGAGGCCCAAATCGAATATTGTCGCCTACTGTCCCGGGGAACAGGTATGCTGACTGCATGATCAACCCGACACGCCTACGGAGTTCCCTTGGCGGGATGGTGCGGTAATCTACGCCGTCCAGAAGCACAGTTCCCTCTGTCGGTTCGTCCAGACGGTTGAGCAGGCGAAGCAGCGAGGATTTGCCTGCGCCGCTCTGTCCTACGACTGCGACTATTTCTCCCTGGAACACACGTCTGCTCACATCTCTGACCAGGTAAATTTCCCCGACTTTTCTGGAAAGGTGACGGGTCTCAATGATGGGGATATCGTCTTTTCCCATACGCCCCTCCTCCGCCGATCGGCAGAATATGAATGCGCTGCTACTTTATCATTTCAGCCTGCATGTGTCAACAGACGGAATTGGGGAAATCCTGGGGGACTTACAGGCCTCTAGGAACCCCCTGGACTTGCGTCGGCTTTCATCAGCCTCAATGGTGAATCGTGATTCGTCCCAGGTGCGTCGAGAAGGCTGCTGGGACGGCTTGGGGCTTCCGATTTGCTTCGAAAGCTCGCTCGCGGTTTTGTCTGCCCTCCCGGCGCCGTGATACAATGTGGTGGTTTTGTCTTTCACCCATCGGGCCTTTGGTGGGGTACGATTGTCGTATCGTCCTTACTTTTGAGTAGTATCCGAAAGACAGCAAAGACATGATTGTCTTGGTTGATCTCGACACTGGACCTTTGACAAAGCGGAAACGGAGCCTTCTGGGGCTTTACGCTTGGTAGATGACTGGGAAGAAATGGTACATC
>WFSD01000198.1 GCA_015486235.1 Anaerolineae bacterium | reverse complement strand
TCTTGCAAGCCAGCCAGACCATAAGCCACTGTTCCAGTTCTGAGAAACGCCAGCAATATGGTGAGAAGGCTTACGTTTTCGCCCTGAACTGCCGGAGGCCTTCCTTCTTCCACGTTGTCTCTCCTCTGCTCGATCACAGATCAACCCACAAAGTATACCACAACCGCGGAGATACTTCATGATTATCCGACTTTTCGAGAGGAATCCCAGGGGGCTCCCAGGCACCCGGAATCTGCATCGGATTCCCCTACATCAGGGAAACGAAGTAATTCCTGGGGGCCCCCCTGGGGGTCCCCAGGAATTAACCTGCCTTTCGGGAGGCTTTCGTCAACCCCTGGCAAGCCGCAGCGCAAGCCTTGCATCCTTACGAACTCGACAAATGCAAATTTCCAAGCTACAATCACAGTTGAATTCATCTAACTCACGGCCTGGAACTATACCATTGGAAACAGACGCCAGACGGCAACGTACCACCCGACCGGAAACTGAGAGGGCCTGGGCGTAAAGGTAAGACGACGATCGTCACCAAGGAGCCTTCCTTTCCGGAGGGAGAAATATGGGAACGGCGATACGGAGCGTGCAGTGGAAGGACGGGAAGTTCCGCATCATAGATCAGACTGAGCTGCCGTTGGAGCTGGTCTACCGTGACCTGGGGACGGCGGAGGAGGTCCGGGAGGCGATCAAAAAGCTGCGCGTGCGCGGAGCGCCCGCTATCGGGATCGCCGGGGCGTTTGGACTGTACCTGGGCGTGCGGAATTACCCCGGCGATGACTACGAGGGGTTCGTGGCCCAGGCGGAAAAAGTGGCGGATTACCTGGCCACGTCCCGCCCCACGGCGGTCAACCTCTTCTGGGCGCTGGAGAGGATGAAGAAACTGGTGCGTGAGAGCGCCGAGATGCCTGTAGCCAAGATCAAGAATCGAATGCTGGCAGAAGCGCAACGGATGATCGAGGAGGACATCGCCGTGTGCCGGGCCATTGGGGAGGTCGGCTCCGTGCTCATCGCCGATGGCTACGGAATCCTGACCCATTGCAACACCGGCAGCCTGGCAACGGGCCGCTGGGGAACGGCGTTGGGGGTCATCTACGTGGCCGCGGAGCAGGGCAAGCGGATTCACGTCTACTCCGACGAGACCCGCCCGTTGCTCCAGGGTTCCAGGCTCACCACCTGGGAGCTGATGCAGGCAGGCATTCCAGTTACACAGATTGCCGACGACATGGCCGCCACGGTCATGGCACAGGGGAAAGTGGACATCGTGCTGGTAGGAGCCGACCGGGTGGCGGCCAACGGGGATTTCGCCAACAAAATCGGCACCCTGGGCGTTGCGATCCTGGCAAAAGAGTTCGGCATCCCGTTCTTCGTGGCCGCGCCCCTTTCCTCCATTGACATGAGTCTCCCCTCTGGCGAAGGTATCCCCATTGAGGAGCGACCTCCGGACGAGGTGCGCACCTGCTTCGGCAAGCCGATAGCGCCTCCCGACGTGGACGTTTACAATCCGGCGTTCGACGTGACGCCTTACCGCTACGTCACCGGCATCATCACGGAGAAAGGGATCGCCCACCCACCCTATGAAATCACGCTGGCGAAACTCGTGGAGGGTTGAATTTCCCAACACCATGTGATACGATAGTGTCACAAATGGGTATCTACTGCGAAGCAAAGGAGATGGCATGGCATCGATAGGCGTGCGCGAGCTGAGACAGAAGACATCGGGGATCCTGCGCCTACAGGAGGAAAGAGCAAAGTATATCGTGACCTGACAGAGGAAACCTGTGACGTACTCTCCCCGCTTGATGCAGAAGCGGTGGGCATGGCTATGTTCGAAGCAAGAAAGCGTCCGGCGATGATGGGAATATTACGAGAAGCCAACCGAAGAGCTCAGAAGGGAGTGGCATGAGGGGGCGAACTCGCAAGACGTGCTGGAGGAGATCCGACGTTGACCTCGTTGCTGATGAAGTGAAAATCCAAGTCTTTTCCTTGCGGAGGTTCGCTGGTGAACATAAACAACAAACATTACCGAACCATCTGGCTGAAAGAGGACAATCCGGCGGTCGTCCAGGTCATAGATCAGCGGTGGATTCCCCACGATTTCGTCGTCGAAGACCTGAAGACGGTTGATCAGGTTGTAACGGCGATCAAGGAAATGCACATCCGCGGGGCGGGGCTCATCGGGGCCACCGCCGGGTTTGGCATGTACATTGCGGCGTTGGAGGCGCCCAGGAGCAGCCGTGAGGCGTTCTGGCGGTATCTGGTGAAATCTGGTGAGAAATTGAAGTCTACCAGGCCCACAGCGGTGAACCTGGAGTGGGCTGTCCATCGCCAGCTCGATGCCATCCGGGGGATCGAGGACATGGACGAGATGACCCAGGCGGCGCTCCGCACGGCCCAGGCCATCGCCGACGAGGACGCCGATTCCTGCCGGCGTATCGGCGAGCATGGCGTCAAGATCATCCAGAAGATCGCCGAACGGAAGAACGGCGACACGGTTAACATTCTGACCCACTGTAACGCGGGCTGGCTGGCTTTCGTGGATTACGGCACTGCCACCGCGCCAATCTACAAGGCCCATGATCTAGGCATTGACGTGCACGTGTGGGTGGACGAAACGAGGCCTCGGAATCAGGGAGCACGCCTCACGGCGTGGGAGCTCTTGCAGGAAGGGGTGCCACATTCTGTGGTGGCGGACAACGTGGGCGGACACCTGATGCAACACGGCATGGTGGACATGGTGATCACAGGCGCTGATCGGGTCACCTCCACTGGCGATGTCGCAAACAAGATCGGCACCTATCTGAAAGCGCTGGCTGCGCGGGACAATGGTGTGCCTTTCTACGTGGCATTGCCCTCGTCCAGCATCGACTGGAAGATCCAAGATGGGATAGAGGAGATCCCAATCGAGCAAAGGTCTCCGGAGGAGGTGAAGTACGTCTCCGGGTGGGACGGTAACCGGATCAGGCGTGTGCTCGTGACGCCGGAGGAGAGCCCGGCGGTCAACTATGCCTTCGATGTCACGCCCTCACGGCTGGTGACTGGCCTCATCACCGAGCGGGGCATTTGCGAGGCGTCGGAGGAGGGGCTGCTCTTGCTCTATCCGGAGAGGCGCAAGGGCTGATGGGCGTCGAGTAAAGGTGCAGCATTTTTGGGAAGTTGAGGGAAAGCCAAGCCCACTGTATGATCTCCGGTGCAGCCTTTGGACATGTTGACGTGCAAAAGGACTGCAGGTTATTCCCCGAGAAACTGAGGTGATACGCATGCCGTCTTTTACATTAGAAAAGGTTGTTTTAGAAGGATATAAATCGATCCGTGAAGCGCATCTCGACCTCAATCGTATTAACGTGCTGATCGGGGCTAATGGATCTGGCAAGTCCAATTTCGTCAGCCTGTTCCAGTTCATGAATAAAGTGGTAAACCAGGGCATGCAAAAACATGTGGCCCAGTCGGGCGGGGCCGACCAGCTCTTGTACTACGGTCGGAAAACGACGGAAAGGTTGCATATCGAGCTGTGGTTTCGGGCTCTGTATGGCATGCGTAACGGGTACAAGTGTTCCTTGATCCCGACGGTCGAGGATCAGCTCGTGTTTGAAGAAGAAGCTACGTACTCCCACGATCCGGCGTATGAAAGGCCTTACAGCGGTGAATTCTCCAAGGATGTGCACAAGGAGACTTTGCTTCTCGAGTGGGCGCAGCAGGATAAAGTGAGTGGTTACGTACTGAAGGCCCTGCGCTCCTGGCAACTTTACCATTTTCACGATACCAGCGAGTCAGCTAAGGTCAAACAAACTGGAGACATTCACGATAACCTGTTTTTGCGTCCTGATGCATCGAACCTGGCTGCGTATCTCTACCTACTTCGGGAGACAGCATCCGAATACTACCGCAATATTGTAGAAACGGTAAAGATGGTTGCGCCATTCTTCGGCGATTTTGTCCTACGTCCATCGCCGTTCAACCCTGAGAAGATCCGGCTGGAGTGGAAAGAGCGAGGGGCGGACGTGCTGTTTGGACCGCACGCGCTCTCCGACGGAACATTGCGGTTCGTCTGTCTGGCGACCCTGTTCCTTCAGCCGCCGGAGCGCCTGCCTTCCACGATTGTGCTGGACGAGCCGGAATTGGGTTTGCATCCTTACGCTATCGCCCTGCTGGCAGAGATGGTGCGCAGAGCATCCGAGCACATAGAGGTCATCCTGGCTACTCAGTCCGTCACCCTGGTCAATCAGTTCTCTCCAGAGGACATCGTCGTGGTGGACCGCGTCGAGGGAGAATCCATATTCCGGCGGTTGTCGGAGGAGGAGATAAGTTCCTGGCTCGAAGATTACGGCCTGGGAGACCTCTGGGAGAAGAACGTGTTCGGAGGACGCCCCGCTCTATGAGTTCCGTACTGGTGTATGTGGAAGGCCAAACGGAAGAGACGTTCGTCTGGGAAGTGCTGTATCCGCGCTTCTCCAGGTGCGGGCTCTATCTGAAGCCGGTACTGGCCAGGACCAAACGAACTAAGTCAGGGCAGACATTCAAAGGCGGGATCGTGTCGTACCGACGGGTCCGTCGCGATGTTCTCCGGTTGCTCGGAGATACCAGCGCTGCGCTGGTGACGACCATGATCGACTATTACGGGCTTCCTGACGAGTTCCCTGGCAAGAAGGCGCTTCTGCCCGGAACACCGGACCAGCGTGTCGAGCAACTCGAGGAAGCATTTGCCGCGGACATAGGCAACGCCCGGTTTCTGCCGTTTCTCGTCCTCCATGAGTTCGAGGCGTTGATCCTGTCCCGGCCGCAGGAGATCGGCAGGGCGCTGCCGCAGTATCGGAAGCGCATTCCCGATCTGGTTCGTGACATCCAGGGGCAAGCACCGGAGGAAATCGACGAAGGCCCGGACACTCATCCAGCAGCCCGGATTCTTCGGTATTTCCCTGGATACAGGAAAGCGTTGGACGGTCCCAAAATAGCCAGATACATTGGCCTTGATACCATGCGAAGTAAGTGTCCCCACTTCGATGGATGGCTCCGTAGACTCGAGGGGCTGTGTCAAACATGAAAATTGCTAAGAGGAGGTTTGCACTATGGACTGGGGAATGGAAAATAGATTCTCGAGGCTTTTCGACCAGAAAAGCGGAAGGACGGTACTTTTTGCCGTCGACCATGGTTATTTCATGGGGCCAACGACCGGGCTCGAGCAGTTGGACAAAGCAGTGGGACCATTGCTACCCTACGTGGACGCCTTGATGCTCACCCGCGGGGCGCTGCGTAACTACATCAAACCAAACGTGGACGTGCCGATCATCCTGCGGGTGTCCGGCGGCACGAGCATCCTGGCCCGCGAGTGGGGCGATCTGCTCCACGAGGGGATCACAGTATCCATGGAGGAGGCCATCAGGCTCAATGCCTCTGCTGTGGCTTTCTCCGTGATGGTTGGCTCCAGGTTCGAGCGGGATACGCTGCTGGAGTTCACCAAGGTGATCGACGAGGCCGAGCGGTACGGCATCCCGACGCTAGGCGTGGTGGCCGTGGGCGAAGGGCTAAACCGAGATGCCCGCTACCTGAGCCTTGCGGGGAGGATTGCAGCGGAGCTCGGAGCGCGGCTTATCAAGACCTACTACTGCGAGGAGTTCGAGAGGGTGGTGAGCACCTGCCCGGTTCCGGTGGTGATTGCAGGCGGGAAGAAGATCCCGGAGAAGGACGCCCTCACTATGGCCTACAGCGCTGTCCAGGCAGGAGCTGTTGGAGTGGACATGGGCCGGAACATCTTCCAGTCCGAGGATCCGGTGGCGATGATACAGGCAGTGCGCGCCATCGTCCACAAGAACGCCACTCCGGACGAGGCATTCGAGCTGTTCAACGAGTTGAAGAATCGGTAATCAGCGAATCGGCGAATCGAGCGAATCAGCGAAAAGACATCATCCCACAGTGATGGATTCCGCTTATTCGCTGATCTGCTCATTCGCTTCATTCACTTGATTCGTTGTGGGAGATGACGAAATGCGCGTTGCGATGTACTACAACAACAATGACGTCCGGCTGGAGGAGATGCCGATCCCGAAGATCGGGCCAGGCGAAGTGCTGATCAAGATCACCGCCAGCGGCATCTGCGGGTCGGACGTGATGGAGTGGTACCGGATCAAGAAAGCGCCGCGGGTGCTGGGGCACGAGATCGCCGGCGAGATCGTGGAGATCGGCGAGGGCGTGACCGGCTTCCACGTGGACCAGCGGGTGACGGCAACCCACCACGTCCCCTGCAACAACTGCATGTACTGCCAGCGGGGTCAGCACACCATCTGCGACCTGCTCCACAACACCACTTTCGACCCTGGCGGCTTTGCCGAGTATGTCCGGATTCCCGCCGTCAACATCGAGAAAGGGGGCATGCTGCCGGTCCCGGACGAGGTGTCCGATGAAGTAGCAAGCTTCACAGAACCGCTGGGGTGCGCAGTCCGGGGGATGAGGTTGATGAATTTCCAGCCAGCCCGCACGGTTCTAGTGCTGGGGAGCGGCCTTGCCGGGATGCTGAACATCAAGCTGGCGAAGGCGTTGGGCGCTGGCAGGATAATCGCGACGGATGTCAACGACTTCCGGCTGGAGATGGCGAAGTGCTCAGGCGCAGACGTGGTGATCAACGCAGCGAAAGAAGATGTGGTAAAGCGCGTGTTCGATGCGAACGATGGACGAGGTGTAGACTACGCTATCATGTGTGCGGCAGTGCCGCAGGCGTTCCGGCAGGCGTTAGAAGCCGTGGACCGCGGCGGCACGGTGATGCTATACGCCGTCATGAAGCCAGGCATCGAAGTCCCCTTCCACGTATTCGACTTCTGGAACAAGCAGGTTACGATGATGTCCACCTACGCCGCCGCGCCTCGCGATCTGCGGGAGGCTCTGGAGCTGCTGCGGCGTAGGCGCGTGGTGGTGGAGGATATGATCACGCACCGATTGCCGCTGGAGCGCACCGGCGAAGGTTTCAAGCTAGTTGCTTCCGCAGGCGATTCGATGAAAGTGATAATCCGCCCGCATGGATGAGGGATAAAAAAGCGGCACATTTGTGCCGCTTTTCCCTTTCTATTCTTCCCAACAGATCCGGGGACGGCATAGAGCCTAGGCCAGATTACCTTCCCGGGGGTACATGTATCCTCTGCTCCACGGCATTCTGCTCTTTCCATCCAGGGTTTTCACCAGGAGAGATTGGTACAAATTGTGCATGCCTTTCTCGAAACCATAAGCGGAACCCGCCATGTAAAGTCTCCATATCCTGTAGGTGGTTTCGTCTACGTATTTCAACGCCTCTTCATGGTTCTTTTCCAGCCTGGAGAGCCAGATTCTCGCCGTTCTGGCATAGTGCTCGCGCAGGGACTCTACATCCCGCACTTCGAAGCCCGCCTCTTCTGCATGCTTCAGCGATGCGCTGATCGTCACCAGTTGGACATCGGGGAAAACGTAACGATTGGCAAAAGAATCCCTCCGAAAAGCACAGCCATCCTGCCGACAGGCTACTCCATCGTTCAAAAAAAGCCCGCCAGGCTCGAGCAGATCCCACGCTTTCCGAAAATACACCGACAACTTCTCTCCACCCACATGTTCGAACATCTCGATGCTTACCAACTTGTCGAAAGATCCTTCCACGTCCCGGTAGTCCTTCAGCTCGACCCGACACCTGTCCTCCAGGCCCTCCCGCTTGATGAGGTCCTGAGCATATTCGTACTGATTGCGGCTCAGCGTGATCCCAAGCGCCTCGACGCCATAATGCTTTGCGGCATACACTACCAACGTCCCCCACCCACAGCCGATGTCCAAAAACCGCTCACCAGGCTTCAATCTAAGCTTTCGGCAAATATGCTCCATCTTCAGTTCCTGCGCCGTGTCCAGATCTTCAGCACCGGTTGGAAAATACGCACAGGAATAAACCAGGTTCTTGTCGAGGAAAAGCCGATAGAAATCGTTGGATACATCGTAGTGGTAGGAAATCGCCTGGCGATCCCGTTCCCTGGAGTGCCTGAATCCTTTCAGCCTGGCTGCGCGGCCTCCATCTGCTCGATTGTCGTGCCTGTACGAGCGAAGGGGAAGCAACGCAAGGGCCAGTCTGGAAAGGATGGTATGGTTTTGGATCTTTTCCTGGAGACGCCCGGCGAATTCGAAAACCCCGTAGATATCCCCTTCGATGTCGATATCGTTGTAAATGTATGCCTCTCCCATGGATAGGTCCCCAGGGTGGGTCAATGCCCGCCAGAGAGCCCCAGGGCTGTTCAAGACCAGGGTGAACCTGGACTCCTTGCCGGGTTCAGGGGTGGACACGAACCCATTCCAGAGACGAACCGTGAAGTCTCTGGGAATGCCCTCGAAAAGCAGCGTCAGAAAAGCCAGCGTATCGGTTGCAGCCTTATCGCGGCTGCTGATAGAAAGCACATCGGTCGAAGCGAATTTCTGCTCATCCACAATCCACCTCCCGTCGCGATGTCGTAACCGCTTTGTCGTCGACATCCCTCAATGGCCATATGATATCCCCGCGTCTGGGTTTTCGCAACCACGAATGTCTGTGGGCAGAGCGAAGCAATTCCTGGGGGCCCTACGGGCCCCCAGGAATCCCCGGAACCGTTATCGCTCTACATCAACCCCAACGGCAAGTAGCGGATCGCTTCGGAAGCGTCGAGGATGCCCCTGAAGCGATTCCGTGCTTTCGATTTGCTTCGGAAGCCCTCTGTGGCCAAGACATGAGTACGGACATGGATCGTGAGCAAGGCAATGTTCGACCGGTTAGGGTGCAGCATCCTGCACCCGTACAGGCCGACAGGGTCAAGCCTGCGATGCCGCGTCGGGCATTCGGTAGAGCCACACACAGCCGCCCACGAGCACCCCAAGAGCTGCCAGCATCAGCCAAATCCCATATCCGACCGAGATATGCTCCCGGTAGAGGTCGGCTATGCAAGGAAAGAGGAG
>WFSD01000197.1 GCA_015486235.1 Anaerolineae bacterium | reverse complement strand
GTCACATTCACCGCCCACATCAGAAACAAAGGGAGCATGGCTTCCCCCTCTTTCTCGTACCGATGGCTGATGGATGGGACCGAAGTCGCCACGGGGACCATGCCGGGGCTGGCGCCGGGCGACGAGGCCACCGCGTCCTACACCTGGCCCTGGGGACACACCCTGGACGGGGATCGCCTCGTCGGGGAGCACACCATCCGGTTCGAGGTAGACCCGGACAACGCCATACATGAAACTTTCGAGTCCAACAACGCCCTGGAAGACCCCACCTACGCCAAGAGCTTCCTGATCGCCATCACGCCAGAGATGGCTGCCGCCTACGACGTGCCCATCAAGACAGGGGTGCCCTGGTCGGCGGAGGATTGGATACAGAAGCAAATCAGGGCGATGAACAATGACTTCAGGACCTCCACGTACCCCACTGTCCCGTCGGGCGCCGGAGAGCGCGTCCGGGTTGACCGAATCGTCATAACGTCCACCAGCCCGGCGAACACCGGCGAGTACGACGGCGGGTGGTTCATCGATCAGGACTATCGGCGCACCAGTGCTTCCTACGACCCGATCATGGACATCGATTGGGGGCTGATCCGTGAGCTCAGCCGCCAGCTAGGCATCATCGATCTGGACAGGGTCGGTGCGTCAGCGCCGGAAGTCGAAGTGCGCACGCGGGACGGCGGCGTGACCAATTTCGGGTTCTCCTGGCCCAACCCCGGCCTCATGGGCGGCGGCGACATCTCCCCTCATCGCAACAGCCATATGTACTCCTCCGATACCGCCACGGCCCTCGACCGGCAGAAAGGCTACCGGAGCGGATACTACGGCACGTACCAGTACGACATCCCGCAGCAGGTTCGGCTGAAGCTCCTGGACAATGCGGGGAGCCCGGCCTCTGGGGTTCAGGTCGATTTCTACCGCCGCAACGCCGACCAGACCGTGGACGACACGCCGGAATTCACCGTCACCACCGGCGCCGACGGCATGTGCCTTCTCCCGAACCTGCCGGTGACGGAGACCACGACCCGCCTGGGGCAGACTCTCCACGCCAACCCCTTCGGCCCCGTGGACGTGGCCGGCACCAGGAACATCGGCTTGCTGAAATTCGCCAGAGGGAATCACGAGGAGTTCCACTGGCTCGACATCACCAGGCTGAACCTGGCGTACTGGAGCGGCGACACTATCTCTCACACCATCGTCTTCACCACCCACGTGCCCGCCCCGCTGGCTCCGGCGGCACCCGCGGGGCTGCGGGCGGACGTGGCCGGCAGGAACGTAAGACTGAAATGGAGGGGCGTGCCAGGAGCGGCGTCGTACGACGTCTACCGGGCCACCGGCCCCGATTTCGAGGCAGAGCGGGTCGCCGATGGGCTGACGTCTCCCGCGTGGTCGGGGCAGATGGACGACAATTCGGTTTACATGGTGACCGCGGTGGACGGCGCCGGGCGGGAGAGCGGCTTCAGCAACATGGCTTTTGCCCCCGTACTCCTCGATCCCTACGATGTGGGCGTGTACGGCGACGGCCTCCGGGCGGTGCTGGACCCCAGGAGCAGCTACGCTTTCCTCCAGATGTCCGGAGATGGCCGTTTCCTGCGGAACATCGGCAGCGATCAGGTGCACTTCGAGAACTCCCGCTTCCTCGCGGTGGATGGCTGGGACAGGCTGATCGTCTCTCACCCGGGGGATGCCTGCTCCGACCGTCATTCAGTGCGGGTGCTGAGCAGGGACGGCAATTTCCTTTTCGAGTTCGGGGAACGGGGCAGCGGCCAGGGTGAGTTCGATAGGCCCACCGGTGTGGTGCCCTGGGGCAGGCTCCCATCGTGGGGCGGGCCTTATTCTTCCGATGCAAGAACCCTCCTGCTCCTCCATTTCAACGGCAGCTACCAGGGGGCGGATGGGGAAAGCGGACACCCAACCGGCACCAGCTTTGCTCCCGGCAAATTCGGCCAGGGGGTCCTGGTGGATGACAATGACACTCTCTCCTATCCCTCGTCCGGTAACATCCAGGCGTCTCAGGGGACGGTAGAGTTCTGGGTCCGACCCGCCTGGGACGGGGACGACGGTCTGGATCACACTTTCTTCGAGATTGGAAAAGCGTGGTACAACCGGATCCGGATAGCCAAGGACAGGTCGAACGACCTGCGTTTCCTCATCTGGAGCGCCGATGCCGAGTACGGCGTTTCGCACAGCCTGGCCTCCTGGAAGGCGGGCGAATGGCACCACGTGGCGGCCGCCTGGGGTAACGGCGCGATGACCCTCTATGTGGACGGCAACAAAGTTGCCGGCGGGGAGATGTCGCCCCCCGCCGCCCTGGACGATGACATCCACATCGGGAGCAACGCGTGGGGAGTGGCCCAGGCGGACGCGGTGATAGATGAGTTTCGGATCAGCAGCGTCCCCAGGCTCGGTGACAGCGATGTGTCGGATTTCAGGTTCCTGGTGGCGGACAGCGGCAACGGCAGGATCGAGGCGTTCGACATGAATGGGAATTTCGTGGCGTCCTACGGCAGCTCTGGCGGCGGAACTGGCAGATTCCGCTCTGCCGAAGGGATAGCCGTGGCTCCCTCCGGTGACGTGTGGGTTGCAGATTCCGGGAACAACCGGCTCGTGAGGCTTGGATTCGACGGTTCTGCGTTCTCCTGGAAGGGGAGCCTTGGAGTCGGGCTGTCGAACCCGTGGGATGTGGCGCTTCTCCCATCCGGCAACCTGGTGGTGTCCGACCGAGGGCACGACGAGGTGAAAGTCCTGACGCCTTCGGGGGCGATCCTGGCGACTTTCGAGCACCCGGATGGCACGGAGCAGAAATTTGGCTCCGTAGCCGGGGTGGCCGTAGGCCGGGATGGCGTGATCCTGGTGGCCGACGTGGGGCGCAGGAGCGTCGGGACGATCCATTTCCGGGAGACACCCCGGAAGGAAATGACCTCCCTCCAGGCACTGACGCCGCCGGTCCTGGATGGCGACCTTTCGGAGTGGGCGGAAGTGCCGGGGACGACTTTGGATGCGGACACCGCCGACGCCATCTTCCCGCCCGGAGATCACCCGTCATCGTCCGACGCGAAAATCGTCTTGCGGAGCATGTGGGATACCAGGCGGCTCTACTTCGCGGCGGAGTTCAGCGACGATTCCCTGGTAGCGGACAGCGCCGACATCTGGCAGGACGATGAGCTAGAGCTTGGGTTCGATGGCCTGGACGATTTCCTTGGCTGGTACGCTGACGACCACCAGTTCGATGTCACGGTGGACGGGCGCACCGGGGATTACGGGAAGACCGCGCCCCCTCCCCCCATCCAGGCGGTGACCGGAACCATCCCCGGCGGCTGGGTGGCGGAGATTGCGGTGCCGGTTTCCAGCCTCCACGCGGGGAGTGTTTCCATCGGCAAGCACTTTGGGTTCACGTTTGGGTACCACGACGACGATGACGGCGGCAACTGGGACGATTATCTGGTCTGGGCCGGAGACGAGACCACAGACCCGTCGCTGACGATTTTTGGCATCCTGACGTTGGCGGGGCCCATCCACACGCCGACCCCAACTCCGACGCCGACAGCGATCCCCACGGAGACTCCCATGCCCACGGCGACCCGTGTGCCCCATCATCGGTTCTGGGTGCCGCTTGTGGAGAAATGAGAGCAAGGCTGTGAGTATCGAGTTCAAAGGAGAAACAGATGGACACTACCGGTGATCTGTTCACGAGGAAGGTTTCGGCGGGCAGCCGCACCTATTTCTTCGACGTGAAAGAGTCTTCAGAAGGCGCAAAGTATCTGAAAATCAGTGAATCCAGAAACAAGGGAGATTCTTTTGAGCGGCACAGGATTATGATTTTTGAAGAAGATATTTTTGCCTTCAATGCAGCACTCCAGGAAGCGATAAGATTCATGTTCGAGAAGCAACGTTCCCACACATCGGGCGAGTAAGACAAAGCACCGTTAGGTCGGCCGTAAGGCGAACTGTCGGGTTGCCAACCGCGCGGGCGCAGCGTGCTGCGCCCCTGCTTCATAGGTTCCAACAAGTCACTACTTCCGCGATTGCCGACGCTCTGCTTGCCGTGCTATACTCTTGTAGGAGAACCAGCAAACGCTTTCCTGCAAGGAGTGTGACGTGGATGATGGGGAAAAGCAGTACATTTTGTGTGCCGACCTCGGCGGGACCCAGATACGTGTGGCCCTTTGCTCCGCCGACGACGGCATAGTCCGACGGGCAGTGGTGCCCACTATGGCCGATGAAGGTCCTCGCAGCGTGATATCCCGGCTGGCGACCCAGATGCGCCACGTGATAGGAGATACCACCCTGGCAGAGATAGCGGCTGCCGGGATCGCCGCCCCCGGTCCGCTGGACCCCTGGAAAGGGATCGTGCGGGAGGCGCCGAACCTCCCCGGCTGGCGCAACGTGCCCCTGGCCGACGAAATCGGCAGAATGCTCGGCGTGCCCGTGTTCCTGGGAAACGATGCCAATCTGGCGGCACTGGGCGAGCACGCTTTCGGGGCTGGTAAGGGTGTGGATGACATGATCTACATCACTGTCAGCACAGGCATTGGCGGAGGCATCATCTCCGGCGGGAGGCTTCTCCTGGGGAGCCGTGGCCTGGCCGCCGAAGTTGGGCATCAAACCCTGGAGGCCCACGGGGTGAGGTGCAAGTGCGGAAATATCGGCTGCGTGGAAGCTTACGCGTCCGGCACTGCCATAGCCCGCCGTGCCAGGGAGATAGTCGGAGCCGGACGTGAAACTTCCCTTGCCAGGCTGGACACTATCACGGGGCGCGATGTGGCCGAGGCCGCCAGGAACGGGGACGCTGTTGCCATGGAGGTGATGCAGGAGGCCGGGTTTTATCTGGGCGTGGGGATCGTAAACCTGCTGCATCTGTTCAACCCCAGCCGTGTTATCCTGGGAGGAAGCGTAACCAAATCGTGGGACCTGTTCGCCGATACTATGTGGGAGACCATCCGGAGCCGGGCGCAGGCACCGTACCTGGAGGGTCTGGACATCGTCCGGGCGTCGCTGGGCGACGATGCCGGCCTGATGGGCGCAATGGCGTTGGTGCTGGACAGAAAGGTCCATGGAGGGATGGAATAATGCAGATAGGGATTGTTGGCCTGCCCAACAGCGGCAAGACCACTATATTCAATGCTCTCACCAGGGGTGAGGCGGAGACCACTGCATACGCATCGGGTGCCATGGAAGTCCACACGGCGGTGGTGGATGTGCCCGATTCCAGGGTGGACAGGCTTTCCGAGATATTCAAACCAAAACGTACTATCTACGCCAAGGTGCAGTACAACGACATCGGAGGGGTCGCCAAAGGGATCGGTTCCAGCGGCGGCGCGAGCGGTCAATTCCTCAACCGAATGAGCCAGAACGACGCTCTCCTTCTGGTGATCAGGGCCTTCGTGGACGACCTGGTTCCCCATCCGGAGGGGAGCGTTGACCCCGTGCGCGACGTGGAGATCGTCCAGACGGAATTTCTCCTTTCGGACATGGCGCTGGTGGAGAACCGGCTGAAACGGGTGGAGGAGCGTCTGAAAAAGGGAGGCGATCCAAAAGAGCGTGCTGCTTACAAGGAGGAACACGATCTTCTGGAGCGACTCCAAACTGTCCTTGAAGAAGAAAAGCCGCTGCGTGGGATCGATTTGACCCTGGATG
>WFSD01000196.1 GCA_015486235.1 Anaerolineae bacterium | reverse complement strand
GGTCTGGACCGGCGGGGAAGATGGGCTTTTCACCTACCGAGAGCAACAGTGGGCCAAGGAACACATCCCAGACTACCCGCCTGGCACCTTGATTTTCTCCGTGCTTTACGCCAGAGATGGCACGCTTTGGATATCGACCAACACAAATCAGCTCTTTTACAAGAAAAATGGAGTATGGGCCCACATCGTCTTGCCGGGACTACCTCCGCATCGCTCGGTCTGGAAGTTAGTTCAGGACACTACCGGGAAGATATGGGCAGCTACCGATGGGTATGGGGTATACGTCATTGGCAGTAAGGGAGTGGAAAGGCACCTGACGACCAGCGACGGCCTCACTTCCGAGTACGTGAAGAGTATGTGGGTCGGCACGGAAGGCGCACTCTGGTTTGCGACGCTTGCCGGCGTAAACCGATACGACCCTCATGCCTGGAAAACTCAGACACTAGCCGCCGGCCTGCCGGTCACTTCCGGCACTCTGGGAAATGCTGGCGAGATGTGGTGGGGAACTTTCGGCAAAGGGTTGTGGCATTACAGTAGCGGCAAGTGGGAGAACTGGCTGAAGCAGAACAACAAGGTGCCCACGGATTTCATCCAAACGCTGGATTACGCTCCGGGCGTAGGGCTATGGATCGGAACCACCAGGTCCGGTCTCTCCTGGTTCAATGGGAAGGAGTGGAGAACTTTCGGGACGGAAGACGGCCTGCCGAACAATACTGTCAACGTCGTACTCATAGCAGGCCCTCAGGATATATGGGCGGGCACCGAGGGAGGATTGGCGCGCTACTTCAACAACAACTGGTACACCTATACCACCGCCAACGGGCTCCCGGACAATCATGTGTACTCCCTGGCAGAAGGGAACAATGGCCATATCTGGATAGGCACTGGGAAAGGGTGTGCCGCCTTGTTCGATGGCAAGACATGGAGAGTGTTTACCCCTGCCAACTCTGGCCTGCCGCGCTCCCAGCGGCTCCAGGCGATAGACGTGGACAACAACGGAAGAGTATGGTTCGGTTCATGGGGTGGCGGAGTAACATCTTTCGATGGAAAGCACTGGCAACATTTTACAGCTCAGGATGGTCTCCCCTCGGATGCCGTGTACACGCTTCACATCGACCCAGACGACACTTTGTGGGTGGGGACGGCAGGAGGCGTGGCGCGTTATGATGGCAGGACATGGATCTCATACACTTCCGAAGGATCGCTACCGGACAACGAAGTTCGCGTAATCCTCCGGGACCCTTCTGGCAATCACTGGTTCGGCACACTGCGGGGAAACCTGTCCATTTACTCCAGAGAAAAGTTGCCACCACAGGTACGAATCGCATCTGTGAACGGACATCCTGTCGAGGGAGCCGTGGTGCAAGTCAAAAGCGGCGAGACAGTCCATCTTTCCTTCGTCGGCGGGGACACCAAAACACGCACATCGGACCTGATGTACCTGTACCGGATGGAAGGCATCGACAAGGATTGGGTGTGGGCCAGAAGCACCCGCACAGCGGCTTACAAATCGCTGAAACCAGGCACGTACGCTTTCCTGGTGCAGGCCGTGGATGAGGATGGCAATTACTCCAATCCACCGGCAACCGTACAGGTACAGGTGCTTCCTCCACCATCCGTATTCATCGTTCCTCTGGTAAAATGGACATTGCCAAAGTTGGCCGGCATCATCTTCGTCGTCATATCGGTGCTCCTCATCCTGAGCTTCGTCTACATTTTGCTGACCACACTTCACCGCAAGAGGAAGGCACGGAAGGCAGTAGAGCGCCACTTCAACCCCTACATCGCCGGAGCCCCGATCATGGACGAGGATCTGTTCTTTGGTAGGGAAGATCAACTGAAAAGGCTGCTCTCCATCCTGCATTACAACAGTGTCATGATTCACGGAGAACGCAGGATCGGCAAGACATCCCTTCTGCGGCAGCTTGCCATGCACCTGGCAAAATTGAACGATCCTGAGTACTTCTTCGTGCCTGTGTTCGTAGACCTGGAAGGAACACCTGAGGAGGAGTTCTTCTACACCCTCATGGACACGATCCTGGTTGGTCTCAACGAGGAAGGGCACCCAGTTCCGCCCAGGGAAAAGCTGACGCTTTACACAAAGCAGCCCAGCAAGTACAGCGATAGAGACTTTCGACGCGACCTCCGTAGCACTATAGCCGCTCTCCAGGAGATCGATCCGAACAAGCACTTGAGGCTCATCTTGCTTCTGGACGAGATAGACACGATAAACGGATATTCATTCCGCACTCAGCAACAGCTCCGGCGGCTGTTCATGGAGAAATTTGCTCCTTTCGTCGGAGCGGTGGTGGCCGGAGTGGGGATAAGCAAAGAATGGGACAGAGAGGAAAGCCCCTGGTACAATCTGTTCACAGAAATGGAACTGCAGGCTTTCACCAGGGGAAACGCCGAAGAGTTGATACGGGAGCCGGTGAAAGGGATTTACGAGTTCGAGAACGACGCCGTAGAGTTTATCTGGAAGCATAGCAAAGGGAAGCCCCACCGCATCCAGCAGCTTTGCATGGAGGCGGTGAACTCGATGTTGGACGACAAGCGCTCCAGGGTGACATTGGACGACGCCATTCAGGCCTTCAATCACCTGGTGGTTACCGACGAGACGTTTCGGGAAGAGACGATGTAGTGTGTTCCTTGCAGATTTTTACGTAAGGCCGCAGAGACGCGGGGGATCTCCCTCGGCATCCGTACATCTGGTTGTTAACCCGTTCCTGGAGTAGGACGCAGGCGAGCACCGATCTGTTCCGAAAATGGCCACGGAAGGGTGCAGCGGAGGGAGTGCAGGTCTGCAGGCCAGTGTCAGCCCGGCCAGAGCGGACCGTCAGCCCGCTCCACGACATCGCCTCGCCTATTTTCGTCGTCATGCGGCGAGCTACTGCTCATGGCGACTGCTGCTTCAGGAATACAGCTTCTGAGGATGCCATCGTTTTGGCGGCGCTTTCAGTTCTGGACACCGGAGGATTTATCGTGCACAATCCATACATAGTGGGAGGATGGGTCAAAGGGGCCAATTTCTACGGATACCAGGCGCTCCTGAACGACCTGCTGGACAGCGAGGAAGACGCCCTCTGGGTCATAGGCAATCGGCGCGGAGGCAAAACGTCATTACTGAGACATCTCGAGGAGATTGCCTCTTCCGACGCGAGATATGCGCCTCTCTACTGGAACCTGGAAGGCACAGACACGTACAAAGGCTTGACAGAAGAGCTGGCCTATGCGGTCGAGGACGCTTCCTACCGGATGGAATGGCCTGACATAGACCCGAATTCCTTCATGGGAAAAGATATCCGCACAGCACTGCGCAGTCTGACCCGACACGCCCAAGGAAAAGGACAGAAGCTCTTGCTCCTGATAGATGAGCCGGAGGCGCTTATTGCCCTGGCGCGGAGGGCCCCAAAAAGCATTGCACGCCTGCGCAAAACACTCCAGAGCACCAGCGGGCTCCGCACTATCCTTGTTTCCACCAGGCTGCTCCTCCAGATAAACGAAACCACTTTCAAGCTTCTCACGTCCCCTTTCCTGACCGGGTTCTCCCCTAGGATCATGGGGGCTCTCACCCAGCAGGAGGCAGAGGATCTCGTGCACCAGACCCACATGCTCAAGCAGATATACGCTGCGCCGGAGACAATGGACGCAATCCACAAGGGCACCGGGAACCAGCCATACCTGATCCAATACCTCTGCTT
>WFSD01000195.1 GCA_015486235.1 Anaerolineae bacterium | reverse complement strand
GGCTATTAAGAAACAAATCGTGTGCCCCGGCAAGACTGCCCATACCAACGCACATGATGCGAGTTTGTTTCTTTCCGTTTGAGCGGCGCCGCGCTCTGTGGATCACTCGGACGCGTATTCGTCGGGCGCCGGCTCGTCTCACAAGATAATAATGGATGGAGGTCATCAAACAACGATGAAAGCAGCAATCACAGCAGCAGCACCGAACGTAGACGCTCAACAGGAGCCTCGCTTCGGCAGGGCTCCTTACTTTGTGGTTCTCGATACGAAGACCATGGAATGGACGGCGGTAGAAAATCCAGGTGCCAGCGCCAGGGGCGGTGCAGCGATATATGCTGCCCAGTTCCTGGTTGAACAGGGGGTGGAGGCCGTAGTTTGTGCTGGCAACTATGGCCCCAATGCTTACGATTCCCTGAAGACTGCCGGAATCAAAATGTATGCTAACCCGTCCGGCGGCGTGATCCGAGAGGTTGGCAAGATGCTCGAGGCAGGCAAGCTTTCCGAGGCAACCATCCCCGGCGACGAGGGAATAGGCGATGCACATTACGGTCGCCACCGCGGAGCGGGTCGGCGATGATCATCACTGTAGCCAGCGGCAAAGGAGGCACAGGCAAGACCACCGTTGCCGTGGCGCTGGCGATGACCCTGGCGGAGACAGAGCGGGTAACTTTGATGGATGCAGACGTGGAGGAGCCTAACGCCCATCTGTTTCTCCACCCCCATATCACGAAGCAGGAAAGCTTTGGCATCCTCATCCCCCACGTGGACGAGCAAAAATGCAAGCTCTCCGGCGAGTGCGCCAGGGTATGCCAGTTCCACGCCATAGCGGTGCTGGGGCAGCATGTCATGGTGTTCCCTGAGCTATGCCACGGTTGCGGGAGCTGCACACTCGCGTGCCCGGAACAGGCCATTCACGAAGAGCCGAGCCCTATCGGCACTATCGAAACGGGCGTAGTGGAAAATCCGCCTATGGATTTCATGCGGGGCACCCTGGACGTGGGCGAGGCGTCTGCTACGCCAATGATCAGGGAGCTTAAACACCGCATCGGAGTGGAAGGAATCACCATCGTAGACGCACCGCCGGGAAACTCCTGTCCCGTGGTCGAGTCGATGCGGCAAAGTGATTTCGTCATCCTGGTGACGGAGCCGACGCCTTTCGGCCTCCACGATCTGAAATCGGCTGTCCAGATCGCCAGGGGAGAGATGAACCTCCCCGCCGGCGTGGTGGTCAACCGGGACGGCATCGGTGACGACGGAGTGGATCGTTTCTGTGCGGAGAACTCCATCCCTATCATCCTCCGGATCCCCATGGACAGGCGGATAGCCGAGGCGTATTCCGACGGCATTTCTCTCGTGAAAGCGTTTCCCGAGTACCGAAACGCCTTCCTGGAGATGTATCGCCGGATAGAGCAGGAGGTGGCGGCATGAGACAGATAGTGATCCTCAGCGGGAAGGGAGGCACCGGCAAGACCTCCTTTGCTGCCTCCTTCGCCCATCTGGCAGCGCAGGAACACAAAATCGTCGTTGCCGATGTGGACGTGGATGCGTCTAACCTTGACCTGGTGCTGGCCCCCACGGTGCTGGAGACCCATGATTTCTCCAGTGGCGTCATCGCCAGGATATTGCCGGAGAAATGTATTTCCTGTGACATCTGCGTCCAGGTGTGCCGGTTCGACGCCATCGAGGTGATAGACGGAATTTACACCGTGGACCCCATCGCGTGCGACGGCTGCGCCACATGCTTCCACCAATGCCCTGTGGAGGCTATCGTCCTGGACACGCCGGTGGTCGGGCGGTGGTTCAAGTCCGAAACCAGGTTCGGGCCGATGGTCCACGCCCATCTTTTCGCAGGGCAGGAGAACTCTGGAAAGCTGGTCACCCTGGTAAAGCAGCAGGCCAGGCTCATCGCCCTGGACGAGGGTCGCGAATACGTGATCGTGGATGGTCCCCCTGGGATTGGCTGCCCCGTGATCTCGGCAGTCTCCGGTGCCCATGCAGCTCTCATCGTAGTGGAACCGACGGTCTCCGGCGTTCACGATCTGGAGCGGGCGCTGAAAACCACAAACCATTTCGGTGTGCCATCTCTGGTCGCTATCAATAAAT
>WFSD01000194.1 GCA_015486235.1 Anaerolineae bacterium | reverse complement strand
TCTTTCTTAGGATGCCCCTTGGTCATCCAGATGCTGGCGCCACCGACGATTACGCCGTGCCACGGCTGGTCGCCGGGGTAGGGCAGGTAGCCGGTTCCGAGCCTGAACCCGTTCTCAGCGGCATCACGCTGTCGGTTGACCACATCGCTGGTGGAGGTGATCTCCATGGCAGACTGGCCGGAGACGAAGATGGCATCCGCGCCGTCCCAATCCTCCAGCTTGCCGCTGTAGGCGTAGTAGTGCTTGTCGTACATCTCCTTCCACCACTTGACGATCCGCTTGGCCGCCGGGCTGGTCAGATTGACCTCGGTGGCGCGGGAGTCACGGCCGTTGCCGTTGTTGGCGAGCATGGCGCCCTGGACGGCCATCCACTGCTCGAAGAACCAGGTGTGGAGCGGCCATGACACACAGTTCTTTGCTGCACCGCTGGAAACGATCTTGTTACAGGCATTCAGCATCTCATCGAAAGTGCGCGGCGGTTTCTCGGGATCCAGCCCGGCTTTCTGGAAGATGTCCTTGTTGTAGTAGAGAATCGGGTTGGAGGAGTTCCACGGCATGGAGTAGAACTTGCCGCCGAAGTTGTAGTACTTCGCCACTCCATCGATCAAGTCGTCTGGCTGATACTCATCCGGCTTGGCGATGTCGCCGAAGGGGACGAAGATGCCGGAATCGAGGGCCATCTGCGAGCCGACCTCGAAGATCTGAACCAGGTGAGGGGCGTTGCCCTGCTTGGCCGCCAGGATGGCAGCGTTCAGGGTGTCTCGATAGGAGCCTTTGAACTCGGCTTTGACGTAGATATTCGGGTGGGTGTAGTTGAAGTCGTCCACCATGCGCTGGATGAGCAGCTTCCGGCCTCCGCCAAAGGCGTGCCAGAACTCGACGACAGTGGCTCCCTTAGGGACTTTCTCCTCGGGCTTGGCAGGAGCCTTGGTAGCGGCTGGCGCTTTGGCCGCTGCTTTGGTAGGCGCGGTGGCCGGTGCTTGCTTGCCTCCGCAGGCCGTCAGAACCAGGGGTAACAGCATGACTGCGACAACGAGAATGGACAGGTACCGCTTGGTCTTCATCTACCTAACCTCCTTTGGTTTGGGAATCGATTTTTGGTACCACGAGTTACGCTCTGACAGACATCAATAGTACTGAACAGATCAGAAATACAGGCTGCAATCACCTCCTTTCCCGGTTGGATTGAAAAAAGATCGACACGGAAAGTAGCTACACAGGTATGCAGGATGCAAATAAATGCAGATCTTCATAGGATTTTCCATTCGGGGTAGCGACATGCCAAACCATGGTGACTACCTGGAAAGCTTTCGCTGACTCAGGCGCAGGTTAGGATACCGCCTGCCAGTCGAATGTCGGGTGTAGAAGCAGGCCTACAGCTACGACCTGCCTCCATGTGATTAAATACGCTCCTGCCCTATCGGTCGTACAAAGAGAGAGGAAAATCACCCCTGCACGACCGGATGGAAATTTCCGCGAAAAATCCGTATCCATTCGCGCCTTTTCTGTGGTACTTGTGTAGTCACCTCGGAAAAACACGCGTAATTTTAGCACAATTCGGGTAACAAGGCAAATCACACAGCGTGAGGGAAAACGAAGTAATTCCTGGGGGCCCGTAGGGCCCCCAGGAATCCCCAGAACCATTATCGCTCTACATCAACCCCAACGGCAAGTAGCGGATCGCTTCAGAAGCTTTCTCGGCGCTTCTGAAGCGACTTCAGGCTTCCGATTTGCTTCGAAAGCCCTTTCCAGAATCCAGCCTCCGGCTACCCCTGTGCCTTCCTGCACACCTCCTCCCGCCATTTGGCGTCCTCTTCCGCGTCCGGATGCCCGATGTCCCGCTCGTAGTCCACCAGCGGCTTCATCGACTCACACGCTTCGGCGTACCTGCCGAGCTTTTCGTAAGCCAGCCCCAGGTTCCAGACACGGATTCCTTCCCCTCGTCTATCCCCGATCAAACCTGCTGCAAGCAGACAAATTTCTCGCCAGCGCTCCCCCTCGCCCACGAAGTGGGAGAGGGGGTTGGGGGGTGAGGG
>WFSD01000193.1 GCA_015486235.1 Anaerolineae bacterium | reverse complement strand
GTTCGCCCAAGCCGTACCGTTTGCGGGTACGCGGGCCTTCCTTCGTCAACCTGCAGGCCCTGGACATCATGGGGCGTGGCGAGCTTTTCTCGGACGTCATCGCAATCGTGGGCTCGATCGACATAGTTCTGGGCGAGGTGGACAGATAACAACACAGCCGTTAGCCGGTAGCCGCCAGCCGTTGGCGAAAACGTTGCTGCTGACGGCTAACGGCTGACTGCTGACGGCTATCTTATGGAGGCTGACGTGCTATCGGATGCCGCAAGAGAGAAAATTCGCAATTTGATGGAAATCTACCCTGACCCTCGTTCGGCCTTGCTCCCGGCCCTCTACGTGGCCCAGGAAGAGATCGGCTGGATTCCGCCGGGTGCGATGGTGGACATCGCCGACGTGATGAACCTGACTCCGGCCTACGTGGGCGAGGTAGCGAGCTTTTACACCATGCTCCACAAGGAACCGGTGGGCAAGCATGTGATCCAGATGTGCACCGGCGTTCCCTGCAAACTCCGGGGCGCGGAGGAGCTTGCGAAGCACGTTCAGGAGCGCCTGGGCATTTCCTTCGGCGAGACCACCGAGGATGGCTTCGTGACCCTGGAGGAGCCTTCTGGCTGCCTGGGTGCCTGCGGCTACGGCCCGGTGATGAGCATCGACGGTCGCTACTTCGAGCGGCTCACGAAAGAGCGGGTGGACGAAATCCTGGACATGCTCCAGCAGGGCGCACTGGACACCTCTACCCTGACTCCCGACCCGACGAGCCCCCAGGAATTCGGCGGCATGGAGCCGAAAGTGCTCTTGGCGAACGTGAAAGTTCCTTTCTCCCACACCTTGCGGGTCTACAAAGAGCGGGGCGGGTACCAGGCGCTGGAGAAAGCGCTCAAGATGAAGCCTGAGGAAGTCACTCAGACAGTTAAGGATTCCGGCCTGCGCGGGCGCGGCGGCGCCGGATTCCCCACCGGCGTCAAATGGGGCTTCCTGCCGAAAGGTGTCTATCCCCGTTACCTGGTGGTGAACGCGGACGAAGGAGAGCCGGGCACTTTCAAAGATCGGATGCTGATGGAGTATGATCCTCACCAGTTGATCGAGGGAATCATCATCTCCTCTTATGCTATCGAAGCACACGTGGCGTTCATCTACATCCGCGGCGAGTACCTCTTCGCCTATGACAGGCTGATCCACGCCCTCGAGGAGGCGAAAGAGGCCGGTCTGGTGGGGAAGAACGTCATGGGGAGCGGCTTCGATCTGGAAATCATCGTACATCGTGGCGCCGGCGCGTACATCTGCGGCGAGGAGACGGCCCTCCTCAGCTCCCTGGAGGGGAAGCGGGGACATCCGAAGCTCAAGCCGCCGTTCCCCGCCGTCGAGGGGCTCTACCGGAAGCCGACCATCATCAACAATGTGGAGAGCATCTGTAACGTCCCGCACATCATCAAGAACGGCGTCGAATGGTACAGGAGCTTCGGCACCGAGAAGAGCCCCGGCATGAGGATTTTCTCCCTCAGCGGCGACGTGAAGAAGCCGGGCCTCTACGAACTGCCCCACGGCATCACCCTGCGGGAATTGATCTACGAGTACGGTGGCGGCACCCTGGACGGCCAGCCGCCCAAAGGGGTCATCCCCGGCGGCATCTCCATGCCGATCCTGACCGGCGATCAGCTCGATACCCCACTGACTTACGAGGACGTTCAGCAGGCGGGCTCCATGCTTGGCTCCGCCGCCGTGGTAGTCATAGGACAGTCCCAGTCCATCATCAGCGTTTACAGGCGCGCTGTGGAGTTCTACAAGCACGAATCGTGTGGCAAGTGCACGCCATGCCGCGAGGGCACCAGTTGGCTCCAGCATATCATGCAGCGGATAGAGCGCGGCGAGGGGCGTTTGGAGGACCTGGATCTGATCCTTGACATAGCGAACAATGTTACAGGGCACACTTTCTGCCCGCTGGGAGATGCCGCAGTGTGGGGCGTCCGGAGCTCGGTGCAGAGGATGCGCGAGGAATACGTGGACTACATCAAGCGTACCAACCCGGAGAACAAATCGCCGGAACTGCCCATCAGGGCCTCTTACCGGCTTGGAGCGCAATGAACGCAAATCGAGCGAATCAACGGATCACCGAATCGGCAAATCAGCGACGACATCGCACGCGAGAGGCCGTTTCGCCGGTTCGCTTTCTCGCTGATTCTGTAGAGTAGGAGAGCACCATGGCCAAAACGGTCACGTTGACGATCGACGGAAAAGAGGTAACCGTTCCGGAAGGGACGGTGGTCATCGAAGCGGCGAAGAAAGCCGGAATAGAAATACCATTTTTCTGCTATCATCCCAAGCTCGATCCCCTCGGAGCGTGCCGCATGTGCATGGTGGAGTTCGAGACACCCCGCGGGAACAGGATGATGACCGCCTGCACCACCATCGCGACCAACGGGATGGTGGTCCATACCGACACGGAGAGGGTAGCCGAGTTCCGGAAGGCAAACCTGGCATTCCTGCTGGCGAACCACCCTCTGGATTGCCCAACCTGCGACAAGGGCGGCGAGTGTATGCTCCAGGATACGGTCTACAAGTATGGCGACCCTCACTCCAGATACGTAGAGCCAAAGCGGCACAAAGCAAAGCACAAACCGATAAGCCCCACCATCATCCTGGATCAGGAGCGCTGCATCCTTTGCTGGCGTTGCCTGCGCTACCTGGACGAGTGGGAGGACAACCAGGAGCTCGGCAGGTTCATGCGAGGCGGCGACACGATTATCGATGTGTTTCCCGGCACCGAGCTGACATCCAAGACCAGTGGAAATATCATAGACCTGTGCCCCGTGGGTGCGCTGACCAGTCGCGTCTCACGATTTCACTACAGACCATGGGAGCTGGAACGGACGCCCAGCATCTG
>WFSD01000192.1 GCA_015486235.1 Anaerolineae bacterium | reverse complement strand
GGCGAGGGAGGGGCTGCCGGATGCCTGCGCAAGCAAGCTTCGCTTTCTCACCGGCAGGAAGGGCTTCGAGAGTGTCGCGCCGGGCGGACTAACACGCTCTACAAAATTCGCCATCAGTGGCAGCGCAAGCAACGTTGGAAACGGCTCAAGAGAGCGATTCCCATGCTATTTGCCAGTTTCCCACGGTACAGTCTTCCCCGCTGTGCCCCTCTTCCCTCGCCCATTTTACGGGAGAGGGAAGAGGGGCAGGCCGCCGCTGGCGGCCGGGGTGATACGAGAGGTCAAAAGGCAGTCCCAGCCTCCTTGCCCAACTGTGGCCTGCCAGGGTTTGACAAAGCCTCCCGAAAGGCAGGTTAATTGCTGAGGGCCCGCCGGGGCCCACCAGGATTTGCTTTGAAATCCCTGGTTCTGTCGGCTTTGACTAAGGCTATGGGTTGTGATAGCATATGTTTGTACCAATAGTTTTTGCAGAAAAGGCGTGTGCGAAGATGCACATCCTGATAAAGCACGGACACGCAGGCCGTGCTTTGTGTTTGCCTAAATCTAATACGTCCAAAGGAGGTCGCTATGGCGAAATTGCTAGCTGTTCCTGGGCCCAAAGCTCAGCACTACGTGGAGAAGGACAGCCGTTACATTTCTCCCTCGTACACCAGGTCATACCCGTTCGTGATGGAACGTGGGAAAGGGTCAGAAGTGTGGGATGTGGACGGCAACCGGTTTCTTGATTTCAATGCAGGCATAGCGGTAGTGGCGACTGGTCATAGTCATCCAGAGGTGGTCAAAGCAATCCAGGAACAGGCGGAAAAGTTTATCCACATGGCTGGAACTGATTTTTACTACCCTCAGGAGATAGATCTCGCGGGGAAATTGAATGAAGTCCGACCGATGGAAGAGGAAGTCAAGGTATTCTTTTCCAACTCCGGTACCGAGTCGGTGGAGACAGCGGTAAAACTGGCGCGGTACGCCACTGGCAGGCCACGGTTCATCGCTTTCCTGGGCGGGTTCCACGGCAGGACTATGGGTTCGCTGGCGTTCACGGCATCCAAGGCGGTGCAGCGGGAGAAGTTTTTCCCTATGATGCCGGGCGTGGTGCATGTGCCATTTCCAAACCCTTATCGCCCGCTTTTCAGGGGTGAGGATCAGGGGATAGCGGTGCTCGACTACATTGAAAATGTCATCTTCAAGTCGGTGGCACCTCCCAGCGAGGTTGCCGGAATCCTGGTAGAGCCGATCCAGGGTGAAGGCGGGTACGTGGTGCCGCCGGAGAGCTTTCTCCCTGGCTTGCGGGAGATGTGCGACCGCTACGGAATTCTTCTGATCGCGGACGAGGTGCAGAGCGGCATGGGGCGCACCGGCAAGATGTATGCCATCGAGCATTCCGGCGTAGAGCCAGACATCTACACCATGGCGAAAGGGATTGCCTCTGGGATGCCTCTTGGTGCGACGGTGGCACGCAAGTCGGTGATGACATGGAAGCCCGGCGCTCATGGTAATACTTTCGGCGGGAACCCGCTTTCCTGCGTTGCTGCGATGAAAACAATAGAGCTTGTTCAGCAGAAGTACATGGCGAACGCGGCCAGGATGGGGGAATACATGATGGGGCCCCTGAGGGAAATGCAGGGGAAGCATCCCAGCATCGGCGATGTGCGTGGTAAGGGATTGATGGTAGGCATCGAACTGGTCATGGATCGGGAGACGAAAGAGCCTGCCAGCGACTTGCGGAATAAAGTCATACATGAGTCGTTCAGGCGAGGAGTCCTGTTCCTTGGGTGCGGCACCAGTACTATCCGCCTCAGCCCTGCCCTCAGCATAACCAAAGATGAGATAGATGAAGGTTTGGAAGTGCTTGACGAAGTCTTGACGGTAGCGGAGAAAGAGTTTGGCCTGTAACGATTAACGGATCAGCGAATCCCTAGCCTTTCCCGGTACGTTCCCGCCGGTTCGCCCGATTCGCTGATTCGCCCACTTGCCTGTTGGAGGTGTATTTTGGCCTATTCTGCTCATTTCAGATGTATCCATGGATGTCCGGGGGAGTATTCCGTTTACGACGTGATCTACCGCTGTCCTCATTGTGGCAGTTTGCTGGAAGTTGCCCATGACGTAGAGGCCCTCAAGGACCGCAGCCCTGCCGCGTGGATGGAACTTTTCGACCAGCGCACCAGGGCCACCGAATGGCCTTACGGCAGCGGGGTGTGGGGCAAGAAGGAGTGGGTGCTGCCGGACATTTCCAACGATAACATTGTCTCCATGTACGAAGGACACACGAACCTCTTCTGGGCTCGTAAGCTGGGGCACCAGATCGGTGTGGAGGACCTGTGGGTCAAGCTTTCCGGCAACAGCCACACGGGTT
>WFSD01000191.1 GCA_015486235.1 Anaerolineae bacterium | reverse complement strand
GGCTTGTGCCTGGCAGAGCGCACCCATTTGCCAGCGTACATTTTTCCGTCCCTGCAAAGCTGCATTTGCCCCTGGCCCCAGATCTGGATTTGGATGGAGTGAGCCCCCAAAGCATCCTCCACGATGGGGGTTTTTACGTGGTTGACGTAGAGAATTACCACATTGTCCGCGGATACCTGCTTTCCGGTTAAGGCATCGGTGTGTGGCGTACTCAGTATCCAACGCAGGTAAGCTCCTTTCCTCGGATCGTACCTGTAGGTTACGTTGGAGTAAGCGGCGCTGTATGGGATGAATATGTCTGTCGCAGGAGAGCCACCCGCCGGGGGATTGTCGTTGAAGACCCATCCCCGTGGAACAGGGCGCTTGTTCCACCCGCGTCTTTTCGCTACCGACCAGAGTATCTTGGTGTCGGTGAAGAGGGTGTGCTCGTATGCTTTCCCCGGCATAGGGATTCGATAGAATCCCGGATCGCCGAACCAGTCAGAGAGGGTGAGATCGGCAAAATCGGATTTCTGGATCATCCTGGTCACTGGCGGACTGGCGCCAGAGTACACGAAGAATGCCTGCATGATCACCGGTATCTCCAGGTCTATGAGCCTGGCACTCCGCACAGGACCTATCCGGCTGGCGTCGTGGCCATAGAAAATTGCCGTGAATCGGGTTATCCCGCCTTCTGCAAGATGCTCGAACACCACATCCGCTTCGTTGAGCCCGTACTGTGGCCTCGCGGCCGAGGAGTTGGATATCTTGACTGCTATGGGACGCCGGTTGAGCCGCTCCGGATCGGGCACCGCCAGGCCCGTGAAAATATCCACATTCGCGGCGATTGTCGGCGTAGGTTCGCGTGCTATGGAAGTTTGCGTCGGTGAGGGCGAGGCTGCAGGCATCGGCGATGGAGGGAGCGTAGGCGTGGCCGTAGCCGGCGGCAATGGCGTGATCGATGCGGTCGGGGCTACAGCCATGTAAGGCGTCCTGGTGGGGGTCGGCGCCGCTTTCGGCTTGGTGCATCCGCCCGTTCCCACGAGCATCGAAAGAAGCAGGAGAAATGACAGTATCGTTGTTAGCGGTCTGGCTTTGCGCATTCCCATCCTCCTCATGAATCTGTGAAATGTCAGGGGCAATCAGATAGCCCCCAGCCTCCCTCGTGATACTTCCCAGGCAGAGACTACAGGCCGGGGCCGTCTCGACCGGGCCCAGAGCGGGCGTTCATCGGCCCTTCGAACGGTTTTTCGACTACCTCTCCACCTTCCACAGTCAATTCTTTCACTTTCAGTTCTGCTTTGTCCAGGAGGTCATTGCAGTGGCTTGCCAGCTTCGTGCCAAGCTGGAACAACCGCAGCATCTCTTCCAGAGGGATGTCGCTGGAATCCATGCTGTCAACTGTATCCTGGAGCATCGCCAGAGCCTCCTCGAAAGATAGGGATTCTATGTCTATCTCGTTGCTCATGAATTGTCTCCTTTCACCACCAGAAAGTCCAGAGAGGGCTGGGGTTCCCAATGGTGCGTGTGGGCTCCGGCGTGCCATCAGGTTCGATGGTTGCTCTCACCACCTCCACCCGCCAGCGCCAGCGACTCGGCACCATCCCTCTAAACGATTCATCCATGTGCCAGCCGGTGGACCTGGTCAGCACATCCGCTATTGGCTTTTCCTCTCCCCCTTTCCAGATGCGTACCCTGTACCACTCATCATCGGGAAGCCACCCGGCGGCGAGCCAGCTCAGCACCGGAGACGCATCCGACAGGTGTGCGCCGTCACCGGGGTAGAGCAAGCGTACCTTCTGCTCTATTGGTGGGGTCGGCAGCAGGGAAGGCCCGGAGATAGGCGTAGGTGTGCTCTTCTTAGGTGGCTTTCCCTCAGGTATGATCACTACATCGCCGGGATGTATGATTGTTGACGTGAATCTGTTTGCTGCTACCAGGGTGGGCATGGAGACATGGAAGCTCAGGGCGATATAGTCCAGCGTGTCTCCTTCCTGAACGATGTAATTTAGCGCCCAGGATGTGGCTCCCGACGTGGGTGTAGGGGGAATATACCCCTCCGGTATGAGTAGTTTTTGCCCTTCTACGATAAGTTGTGCGGAGGGTAGATTGTTCGCTTCTACGATATCTTTTACTTTTACACCATATTCATTGGCGATGACCGACAGGTTCTCCCCTGGAGATACGATGTGATAGACAAGGGTTGGAGTCGTAGTCACTGTGGGCGTCCCCGTTGGCGTGGGCGTCGGGCTCGGCACTGGCGTTGACGTAGGCTCCTGCGCCATAGCGACTGCATGGATTGGGGCAGGCGAAGGAGTCGTTGCCTTGATGGGGCTACCGTACCTCCACCACATTCCTGCAACCAACAAAACTGCCAATAGCAAGCCCGTCTCCCACCAGGGGATATGCCTGCTCCGTTTTCGCCACAGAGGAGTACCGCAGAAAGGGCAGATTTCGTCCTGCTCTGATACCGGTATGCCGCAACCGGGGCATATGCGCTTACCGTCTGGCCCACGGAGGGCCAGGTCCTTTCGCTTCGCTCCCCATATCTTGCTCAGAGTTTGCCTCCCAACCTTTCCGGCGCTGTGCTCGCCACCAACCTATGGGTGCTAGTGGTGATAAATTATAGCAGAGTGCATCAGAGTGTGGCAATTCACGTCGACCGGGGGTGTTCGAAGCAAATCAAGGCCCGGAAACGCTCCCGGGAACTCTCACGCTCGATACAGGGCTTGTGCTGTTGCTTGCCAGGGGTTGACGGAGCCTCCAGGAAGGCGGGTTGATTCCTGGGGGTCCTACGGGCCCCCAGGAATTGCTTCGCTCTCCCACCGAGGGTGTTCGAAGCAAATCCCGGGGGTTCCGCGTCATCCAGGCCCACCCGGGCATGCACGAAGAAAAAAGCCCCAGCTTTCAAAGCTGGGGCCAGGTGGCGCATATGGGGTTCGAACCCATGTCTCCGCCTTGAGAGGGCGATATCCTAGGCCGCTAGACGAATGCGCCATTCACAAACGCATTTTATCAAACAGCGTCCTCTGCTGTCAAATCAACATCGCCGAGGCCTTTCGAAGCAAATCAAGGCCTGGAAACGCTTCTGGGAGCTCTCACACTTGATACAAGGCTTGTCTGTGGCTTGCCAGGGGTTGACGGAGCCTCCAGAAAGGCGGGTTGATTCCTGGGGGCCCTATGGGCCTCCCAGGAATTGCTTCGTTTTCTCGCCGGGGGGTTTCGAAGCAAATCAAGGGCCGGGAACGCTCCCGGGAACTCTCACACTCGATACAAGGCTTGTGCTGTGGCTTGCCAGGGGTTGACGG
>WFSD01000190.1 GCA_015486235.1 Anaerolineae bacterium | reverse complement strand
CCGCACAGCAGAGCTTTCATTTGCCGGAAAGATGCACCTCGCACGAACAACGTTCTGGTCGGCGCCGAATTCGTTCGGTGCTACATGGCCACCGCTGCAGGCAGTTCATCGATTCTTCGAAGAGCCCCAGAGTAACCATCGTGCTTTCCCCTCTACGGCGGAATGGGCTTGCGGGGGTTCTGGTAATCACCGCAGAAGGGATTCGAAGCAATTCCTGGGGGCCCTACGGGCCCCCAGGAATCCCCAGAACCATTGTTGCTTTTCATCAACCCCAACAGCAAGTAGTGGATCGCTTCAGAAGCGTCGAGAATGCCCATGAAGCGATTTTGGGCTTTCGATTTGCTTCGAAAGCCCCGCAGAAAAATGCCATTGACCGAGACGATATTTTCGAGTATAATCAAAGTAGCAGCCAGGCCCCATTCCAGGAAACAATCATAGGCTCTGGGCCTGGCAATGTTTTCGTCTGGGGGCTTTGATGACAACTTATCTTACCAGGCGTCTCTACTACGACGACCCATACCTGCGCCGGTTCAATGCCAGAGTGCTACAATGGGAGGAAGTCGAAGACCATCCGGCCGTCGTATTGGATCAGACAGCATTCTACCCCGGAGGCGGAGGACAGCCACCCGACTTGGGGACCATCAATGGCGTCCCTGTGTTGGATGTGCGCCTTCGGGAACATGGCGGAGGGATATTGCACCTGCTTCAGGGCCAGGTAAAGTCCAGGGATATCGTCGGTACGGTGGACTGGGATCGCCGTTTCGACCACATGCAGCAACACACGGGGCAGCATATCCTTTCGGCAGCTTTCTGGGCACTCTTCCGCGCCGAGACGGTTGGCTTTCACATGGGGTCTGAGGCAACGACTATAGACCTGAACCAGAAAGAACTCTCGGAGGAAAAAGTCGACAGGGCGGAGCGACTTGCCAACCACATCGTCACGGAAGACAGAAAGGTCACGGCCCATTTTCTGAAACCGGGGGAGGAAGACCTCTTGCCGCTTCGGAAGCAACCGACGGTAACTGGCCCGATCCGAGTGGTGGAGATAGAGGGATTCGATGTGACTCCTTGCGGCGGAACTCATGTTGGCCGCACCGGAGAGGTAGGTATCATCAAGGTTGTGGGAGTGGAAAGACGCAGCGATGCCATGCGGGTCTCGTTCCTGTGCGGATGGCGTGCGTTCGACGAGTATTCACATCTGCAAGGAATCGTTTCGAGCGTCGCCAGGTATCTCACCACAGGGCCAGACGATATCCCAGGCATGGTTCAGAAACTCAAGACAGATCTGCAGGTAACACAGAAAATTCTGCGCCGCACGAAAGGCCAGTGGATGAAGGAGTTGGGAATCCGCCTGACCGAAAACGCCAAACCGCTAGGGCCCTGGCATCTGGTAGTGTACCGGCTGGAGGAAGGGATCGATCCTGGAGTCCTTTCCCGCGTGCTGGCAGAGCATGACGACGTAGTCGCTGTCCTTGGGTGGGCAACGGGCGATAAAGCACAGATGATCCTGACCAGAGGCAGCAATGTGAAACTGGACATGTCCGACGTGCTCAGACGTGTGGCGAAAAAATTCGTAGGTCGGGGCGGGGGCGGCCCTGAGCGTGCACAGGGTGGGTTCTCGGATGCCAGCATCCTCGACGACGCGATGGAGTATGCCCGCGATCTGATTTCCAGGGATAGCATGCCCTGAGGGTGGCTTTGTTGTCGTTCGAGACTTCGAGTAACCATCTCTTGTCGCCGGCAAAGCATAGTCGTGAGGTAGATATGATAGAAGAGGTCGTACCCGGTGTCTTGATAGAGAGAGAATTCGAGGGTGCCAATGCAGGTGCCATAGTGAGTGAAGAGGGGGTTGTGTTCGTTGACACCCCACGCATACCATCCCAAGCCAAAGCATGGCTGAAAGAGGTCCGCGAGAATGTCGGAGAGGATATTCCATTCCTTTATCTCATAAATACGGATCATCACAAAGGTCACTGTCTTGGAAACAAATATTTCGGAATCCCGATCATAGCCCACGAGATCGCTTGGAAACACATGCGCGGCTACAAAGACAATTTCAAGCAGCGTCTGATAAACTCTTACAAGAAAAAGCGGCCAGAGGTGGCCAAAGAATTCGAGGACTGGGAAATCAAAACCCCAGAAATCACTTTCAAGCATAAAATGAGCATAGTCAAGGGGGATAAAGTCATACGGCTGATCCACGTGGGCGGGCATACTCCTGCGACCATACTGGTGTACCTGCCCAAGCAAAAAGTCCTTTTCACGGGTGACTGCGTCCTGGCAGAACAGCATCCTTTCATGGCTCAGGCGAATTCTAAAGCATGGCTGGATGCGCTTACCGCGATCCGGCGCCTCGGAGATGAGGTAAAGATCGTCCCGGGGCACGGCCCTGTTACGAATCGAAAAGCCACAGAGGAGATATCCGAGTATATCAGGGCGCTCCGCTCGAAAGTTCGCCAGTGCTACAGGAGCGGCCTCACCAAGCAGGAAACGGCTGTCGCATTGGCGAAAGAGTTCATAGCGTGGTTTCCAATCCCTCCAGAGCGCCGATCGAAAATCGAATCACAGGTAAAACAGGGGATACGAAGGGTATATCGGGAAATCGAGACCTACGAGACCGGCAAAAAAGAGAAAGAACCTGAGAATCAGGAGATCGACGATCAGGGGGAATGATGGCTCGCTTCCTGGACACCACTCCCGACACTGATTTGGAACGCCTGCGGAAAGCACTCGACGAATGCGAGCGCCTGGCCACCAACGTGAAGGGCTCCGGCGCGGGGGTGGCGAAATTGTTAGAAGAGATGGATGAGGTAGATGCACTGACATCCAGGCTCCGGCAGGAGGGCGCCGATATCCGCTCCGAATTGACCCGCCTCGAATCCATACAGATGCGACTCCAAGATCGGGCAAGCGACGTGGTGCGGGAGGCGGCTGCTGCAGGCGGCATGGCATCGCTGCGAGCAAGCGTACGCCCGCCGCGGGACCGATGGTGGTGGTACCTGGACGATCTGGTCCGCAGGCGTCGGAAGAGAACGATAGTCAGGGCAATCTTGGGCGTTTTGCTGGCGTTCGTGCTGATCTTTGGCGGGTACCATCTTCTCATGATCGTTTTCCCGCCAAACCCAGTGGCATCCAAAGTAGTAAGCCTGGAGGCAGACGCCAGCAGAGCACTGGAGGATGGAAACTTCAAGGCGGCGCTGGACGATTACCAGGAGGCATCACAGGTCGACCCAAGCGATGGCAGCCTGAGGATATGGGTAGCGGTTCTGGCCAATCGGGTCGGAGATGCCGAGGAGAGCAAGGAAGCGACAGCCGCCGCCAGGAAGTTGCTGCCAGGTGCCAATTTCTATATCCGGAGAGGCTACGTGTACCTCAATCTGGGTTCTCTGGACAAGGCTGCGGCAGACCTGGAACGTGCTATAGAACTTGACCCTTCCAGTGCAATGGCGTATTATTTGCATGGCAATGTGATGGCTGCACAGAGACATGTGCAAAAGGCCATTGCCGATTACGACAAGGCGGCTGAACTGGCGAAAGCGCAAGGGGACGCCCGTATGGAAGGGCTGGCGCGTATCCAGAAGGCTTACGTGCTGCAAAGCGGAAGCGGGGCTCCTGAACCGATCCGGTGAGCCCGGATTGCCATGGAAGTGACACCGCCTTGCAAGCCTAAGGAGGGCCAGAGTGGGAGAGCAAGCTTACTACACTGTGGATATCTGTGGAGTCAAGCGGGACCTGCCCCTTTTCCAGGTAGCTCCCGGAGTCAAGATCGCTATCTTCAACATGCTGGGCGATACCGAGGTTGTTCAGGTGGCATCGAAAGAACTGAAGAAGCTCCTCCCTGTGAAGGATGCCGACGTATTCGTAACACCTGAGGTCAAGAGTATACCGCTGGCGTATGCCCTTTCCGTCGAGACCGGCCTCCCTTATGTGGTTCTGAGGAAAATCCGCAAGCCATACATGCTGAACTCCATCAAAGCGGAAGTCCTGTCTATCACGACCGGGGCACCTCAGACCCTATGGATGGATGGCAAGGATAGACACCTGGTAGAGAAGAAACGTGTGATTTTGGTGGACGATGTGGTCAGTACCGGGAGCACCCTCCAGGGGATGAGGAAGCTGGTACGGGAGGCTGGCGGGACGATCGTTGCGGAATCGGCTGTGTTCACCGAGGGCGACCCTGCTAAGTGGGCTGGTATCATCTCTCTGGGGCACCTGCCGGTCTTCACGGAGTGATCGCGGAGTCCCACGTGGGGTTGCGGATAACGTGAGTCAGCGAATCGGGTGATGCGCTCCGTGGAGCGCCTGATTCGCTGATCTGCTTGTTGGAGGTAAGTACTGGAGGCTGGCACCTGCTGGTGCCCATTGGGTGGATATGATGGAAGATAGGCTGAGACGGATAGAAGAGCGGTACGATGAGCTGCAACAGGAAATGCTAAAGCCGGATGTGGGGAAAAATCCCAGGCATCTGGCCGAACTGGCGCGGGAAGCTTCGGAACTGGAACCCCTGGTCACCGCTATCCGCAGGCTGCGGGATCTGAATCGCCTGATAGAAGAAGCCAACGACCTGACGGAATCAGAGTCGGATCCGGAAATGATAGAGCTCGCCAGGGCAGAGGTCGAGGATCTGACCTCTCAGAGAGACAACGTAGAATCGGAAATACGCCGGATGCTCGTGCCGAAAGACCCGAACGATGATCGGGATGTGATCGTCGAGATACGCGCTGGCACCGGTGGCGAGGAAGCAGCGCTTTTCGCCGCAGACCTCTACCGGATGTACGCCAGATATGTGGAATCCAAGGGATGGAAAGCCTCCCTCATCAGCGCGAACGAGACCGGAATCGGCGGGTTCAAGGAAATCATTTTCGAAGTGCAGGGCAAGGGTGCCTATTCCCGCCTCAAGTACGAAAGCGGCGTCCACCGGGTGCAGAGGGTCCCCGTAACCGAATCCCAGGGGAGGATACACACCTCCACGGCCACCGTGGCAGTGCTCCCAAAAATGGACGATGTAGAAGTGCAGATCAATCCAGAGGATATCCGCATAGACGTCTTCCGATCGACCGGGCCCGGCGGACAGAGCGTCAACACCACCGACTCTGCGGTCAGGGTTACCCACCTGCCCACCGGCATTGTGGTCTCCTGCCAGGATGGAAAATCTCAGTTGAAGAACCGCGCCAAAGCCCTCTCGGTGCTTCGAGCGCGTCTCTATGCTATGGAAGAGGAAAGACGCCGCCGCGAGGTGGGCGAGGCGCGTCTGAGCCAGATCGGCACGGGAGAGCGCAGCGAAAAAATCCGTACCTACAACTTCCCGCAGAACCGCGTGACAGATCACAGGACCGGAAAGACGCTTTACAGGCTCCAGGCCATCCTCGACGGCGATCTGGACGAGTTTATCGACGAGCTGGCCGCGGAAGACCGGGCGCGTCAGCTTGCAGAAGTCGAGAAATCCCCGGCGTGATCACAGTGGCAGATGCGCGTCGGCTGGGGCGGCAGACGCTCGCCGACGCAGGAACCGACACTCCCACACTCGATACCGATCTCCTCTTATCTCATGTTCTGGGCTGGAATCGCGCCATGCTGTTGGCGCATCCGGAACGCGTTCTTACCCCGGCAGAGGAAGACGCTTTCAGATCGATGATCCGCAGGCGGGCCGAACGTGAGCCATTGGCGTACATTCTGGGACGAAAAGAATTCTACGGCCTGGAATTCGAGGTCGGCCCGCAGGTGCTTGTCCCGCGCCCAGAGACTGAACTGCTGGTGGAGCTTGCCCTGGATTACGTCTGGGAGCATCCGGCGGTGCTCCGGGCCGTGGACGTGGGGACCGGCAGTGGTGCCGTGGCGATAGCACTGGCAACGAACGCTCCAAAACTCCAGATGATGGCATGCGATATATCCACAAGAGCGATATCATTGGCGCAGGCAAACGCTCGCAAACACGGGGTTCGCATTTTCTTCGTGGTGTCGGACTTGCTGATGCCGCTGAGTGGCCCTTTCAACCTGATCCTCGCGAACCTGCCTTACGTCGCCCGGAATGACTGGGATTCCCTCCCGCCGGAAGTACGTCGGTACGAACCAACATCCGCCCTGGATGGAGGCGCAGATGGGCTAGACCTGTATCGGAGATTTCTCCCGCAGGCAAGGGATAGGCTGGCTCCGGGTGGTCTCCTGGCTGTTGAGATTGGGGCCAGGCAGGCCGACGCCGTCCTGGAGATGACCAGATATTTCTTTCCCGACGCCGTTGTCTCTCTCTGCCAGGACCTGGCTGGCCTGCCGCGGGTGGTATCTGTGAGAGCGCCTACGATCTGAATCGGCTCTCACACGTCGTAGTAAAGCACGAACTCATACGGGTGGGGGTGAATCCGGACAGGATCCACTTCGTTCTGCCATTTGTACCTGGCCCAAGTCTCGATAACGTCGGAAGTGAAGACATCCCCTTTCAAAAGAAACTCGTAATCCGACTCGAGGGCTTTCAGTGCATCTGCCAGGGAACCGGGAACCTGCTTGATCTGTCGGGCTTCCTCCGGAGGGAGGTCGTACAGGTCTTTGTCCATTGGCTCTCCAGGATCGATGCGGTTTTGCACGCCGTCCAGGCCGGCCATCAGCATGGCTGCGAAGGTCAGATAGGGATTGCAACTGGGGTCGGGAGGCCGAAATTCTATCCGCTTGGCCGCAGGCGTGGCAGAGTACATCGGGATGCGGCACGCTGCCGACCGATTGCGCTGAGAATAAGCCAGGTTCACGGGGGCTTCAAACCCGGGGACAAGGCGCCGGTAGGAGTTTGTAGTCGGTGCTGCCAGTGCAAGCACTGCCGGAGCGTGTTTCAGCAATCCCCCAATGTAGTATTTCGCCGTGTCGGATATCTGGGCATACCCCGCTTCGTCGAAGAAAATGTTCTCGCTTCCCTTCCAAAGACTCTGATGCGTGTGCATGCCGCTGCCGTTGTCGGCGTAAAGCGGCTTAGGCATGAATGTGGCCGTGAGCCCATGCTGTCGGGCAACGTTCTTGACGATGTACTTGTAGATCATCAGGCTGTCCGCAGCGTGGGTCAGTGTGGAATACTTGATATCTATCTCCGCCTGACCCGCGGTCGCCACCTCGTGATGATGTACTTCGACTTTGACCCCGGCCGCCTCCAGCGCCAGTACGATCTTGCTCCGCACGTCCTGGAGAGTGTCCGCTGGCGGCACCGGGAAATATCCCCGCTTGGCCGGTATCTGTGCTCCCAGGCCCGGCCCCATCTCCTTGCCGCTGTTCCACCAACCTTCCACGCTATCCACCCGATAAAAGGACTCGTTGGTCGCGACCGAGTAACGGGCTTCGTTGAACAGGAAAAACTCCGCCTCAGGTCCCCAGTAGCTGGTATCCGCTATACCGGTCTGCCTGAGGTAAGCCTCAGATTTCTTCGCCACGTACCTGGGGTCCCGGCTGTAAGGCTGGCGGGTAATTGGGTCGTACACGTCACAGATAATCGCCAGGGTAGGGACTTCCAAGAAAGGATCTATAAATGCCGAGTCTGGGTCGGGTATCAAGATCATATCCGACTCCTG
>WFSD01000189.1 GCA_015486235.1 Anaerolineae bacterium | reverse complement strand
GAGCTAGACAGCTCGACCTGGTATCATATACGACGAGGGGGTAGACCGGGCTCGATCTACATTCCCGCGGCACATTTGTAGAGCGGGCTGTTAGCCCGCTCCAGCGCGGAGATCGTATGAGCGGACTGACAGTCCGCTCTACAGGCCGATATGGCCCCTTTTCGCTCGGAAAGAGTGAACGCTCACAAGTAGTGGGAGCGTGGGGGCGAGGCTTGTCCTCGCCCAAACAGCGCCATCACATCAGTTCTGAGCGCCACCAAAGTTTTCGAGAATCTTTGCGGCTTTGTGTTGGACAAGACCGACCTATAGCCGAGACGTTTCTTAGCAGGAGGGATTTCGATGGAAGCCCGCCGATACTGGCAGATTCTGCGCCGCCGCGGATGGGTGGCGGTGCTCGTGGTGGTGCTGGTGGCCGTGCTGGGTCTGGCGTTCCGGAAACCCGCGCCCACGACTTACGTCGCCACCATGCGGTTCTCCGTGGGAGTGGTGCCGGAGCCGAAAGAGGGCGCTTACTACACCTACGACCGATACTACACCTGGTTGACGGCGGAGTACCTGGTGGACGACCTGGCCGAGGTGGTTCGGAGTGGAGTCTTCGCCCAGGAGGTGAGCAAGCGGCTGGACGGCGTGAACGTCCCGCCGGGAGCGATCCAGGCCAGCACCCAGACCGGCAGGCTCCACCGGATCCTCACCGTGCAGATACGATGGCCGGACAGGGCGCAATTACAGGCAATAGCGGATGCCGCAGCGGCCACATTGCAGGACGAGAACGCGAAATTCTTCGCATCGCTTGGGGGCACGAACGCCCGTGCAGTCCTCATAGACCCGCCTTCCATCTCCGTCCAGGGGCCGGGGATGCGCCAGAAGCTGGAGTTTCCGTTGCGCCTGACGCTGGCGCTCATGGCAGGGGTGGCGCTGGCGTTCCTTTGGGAATACCTGGACGACAGTGTGCGGGATGCCAGCGATCTGGAGGAAATGGGGCTACCCGTCCTGGGGATGGTGCCAAGGCGCAGAAAGCTGCTCTGATCGGGTACGCCCACGAAGGGGCTTTCCGCCAATCCGTAGATTCTCTAACGAGAGGAGGTCTTGCGATAGTGAACGTGGAAGAATTGCGTGACAAACTGAACAACCTGGGGGACCGAATCCAGGATATCAGGAGGTGGCTTTGACATCGCAGGCAAAAAAGAAAGGATAGCGACCCTGGAGCGAGAAAGCGGTTCCCCTGGGTTCTGGAGTGACCAGAAAACGGCCCGGAAGATAATGCGGGAACTGGACAGCCTCCGGGGGATGGTTGATCTTTGGGATGGGTTCTACGAGAAAGTGCAGGACGCTGTGGGAATGCTCCAGCTGGTGGAGGAGGAGCAAGACGAGGAAGCGCTGGCAGAGCTCGAAGCGGACGTCGGACGCCTGGAAAAAGAGCTGGCTGAGCACGAGTTCCGGCTTGCACTTTCCGGCGAGCATGACAAGGACGATGCGATGCTCACGATCCACGCGGGCGCAGGCGGCACCGAGGCCCAGGACTGGGCTGCAATGCTCCTGCGGATGTATCTCCGTTGGGCGGAAAAACATGGCTACCAGGCGGAGATCGTGGATCATCTGGAGGGCGAGGAAGCAGGGATGAAGCGGGTCACTGTGGAGATCCGTGGCCCGTGGGCCTACGGCCACCTGAAAAGCGAGCGGGGCGTACACCGCCTGGTGCGGCTTTCTCCTTTCGATGCGGCCCATCGACGCCATACATCCTTTGCTCTGGTCGAGGTAATGCCGATCATCGAGGATGACGTGGAAGTTCGGGTAGATCCCAAAGACCTGCGGATAGACGTCTACCGGTCGGCAGGTGCTGGCGGTCAGAACGTCCAAAAAAACGCTACCGCTGTCAGAATTACCCACATCCCAACCGGCATTGTAGTGACTTGCCAGAACGAGCGGTCGCAGCTCCAGAACAAGGAAACAGCCATGAAAGTCCTCCGGGGAAAACTCTACAACATCGAGATGCAAAAGCTCGAGGAGGAGAAAGCTCGCCTGAAAGGGAAGCATGTGGATGCTGGTTGGGGCAACCAGATCCGGTCTTACGTCCTTCACCCGTACCATATGGTCAAAGACTTGCGAACGGAGTACGAAACCAGCAACACCGATGCTGTTCTGGATGGCGACCTGGATCCGTTCATCAAGGCCTGGTTGGAGAGTCAGGTGGGGAAGGGGATATCTTGACGCATTTCGGCAGGGCTCTTCAAAGATCTTACAAACTGGCACCGAAGCCTTGTTCCTCGGTTTGGAATGACGCTTGGAACCTGGGATTCCTGTAGGGAGAACTGAGGGTCCACATCAGCGGATCGATGAATGGACGAATCAGCGAACGAGCGAATGGGCGAAGTTCGTTGATTTCTCAATTTTGCCGGTTCCGACCTTGGGGACCCCGTTAAGCGCTGCGGGGCAGACAGAAAAGCCCCTTATGTGCAGGGGCTTTTCACTTACGCTCTGTCTGACATCGACATTGGGGCAATGCGTCGCTCACTCCGAGAAGAGCAGCATTTTCCTCACCACGTGGCTCGGGTACTTCGAAAGCCCAAGGGCGTCCAGCACATCTGTGGCACGGACGCTGGCTCCCGGCCTGTGGCTGAGGCGCATCCACAGATGGATTTTCCCGTCCTCCGACGGGGGCAGCACTTGTAGACCTTCCACCAGTGGGCGGATGTTCACCAGTTTTGTCCCTTTCTTGCTGTGTTTTTCGTGTAGTACCTCTCGCCGGGCAAGGAACGTCTCGACAGCGTCGGTCACTATGCCCGCGTCGGGCACTTCCTCCAACACCGCCTCATACTCGGCGGCGGTAAGGGCGGCCTGGAGCGCTGGTCCTTTCAGCGGCACCTCCACCACATCCAGCAGGCGTATGCCAGGCGGGAGCGACTCGGAAACCCGATGCCAGAATTCTCCCAGGTTCACCCGTTGCTCCATCCACACATCCATCAACTCGCAATCGCTGTTCACGCCAACCGGCAGGGCCCCGGCGAACTGCATCCTGGGCTGTGGGTGGAAGCCTTGGGTGTATGCTACAGGCACTTCTGCCCGACGAAGCGTCCTCTCCCATGATTTCGCCAGGTCCAGATGGGAGATATAGCGAAGAAGCGGTTCCGTAGCGAACGTGATCCTCAACCTTTGCACCGGAGGCGACCCCTGAACGTTTTTCTTCACTTGGAATACGCCTCCTCGGGCTTCACTGGCACCGGCCCAGGCGATATGGGTTGCCGCTTCTTGCCTCGTCCCAGTGCCGGGCAGCGCCAGGCGTCGTCCGGTGTGTTCTGGCGGAGGCGGTGAAAGTTTTGGATTATCCCGCAGGAATAGCAGTGGTTCCTGCAATCCGGCAGGAGCAGGCCCTCTTTCGAATTGAGAAACTCCGCCTGCAGGAACGACTTGTCCACGCCAGCGCTCACTACGTCCCACGGCAACACCTCATCCAGGCCTCGTTCCCGGTATAGTTCCCACTCCCAGCTCAGCCCCTGCTCTTGCATCGCCTGTTGCCATCGGCTCAGATCGAAATGCTCGCTCCAGCCGTCGAACCGCGCCCCGAGTTCCCATGCACGCTGTATCACATCCGCCAGGGGACGTCCGCCCCGAGAGAGAAGCGCTTCGAGCATCGTCTCGTCTGGATCGTTCCAGTTCAGATGAAATCCGCCGCCTCGCAGGTGTTCCCGCAGGTAGACGATCTGCTCTCGCACCTCTTCCGCGCGCGCCAAAGGCACCCATTGGAAAGGCGTGTGCGGTTTCGGCACGAAAGTGGAGATGGTCATCCGGACGTTGGTACGCTTTCCCGCGTGCCTCCTCCCAATCTCGCGAACCCGGTGGGCCAGATCCACGATCCCGGCCACGTCGTCCATCGTCTGCCCCGGAAGGCCGATCATGAAATAGAGCTTGATGGTATTCCAACCTCGGCTGAAGACCCTGTCGGCGACGGCCAGAAGCTCCTCGGTAGGGATGGGCTTGTTTATGATGTTGCGCAGGCGGTCGGTGGCTGCCTCCGGCGCAAAGGTGAATCCGGTGCGCCGGCCAGTGGTTTCCAGCATATCCATCAAGTCCACAGAAAAACTCTCGATGCGGAGGCTTGGCAGGCTTATGGAGAGGTGGTGGTCTCGATACTTCTCCACCACCGCGGAGACGAGCTCGCCGATGTATCGGTAGTCGCTGGGGCTGAGGGATAGAAAAGCAATCTCCTCGTAGCCGGTTTTCTCCAGGATGGTGTCCACTGCCTCCAGGACTTCATCCAGAGGGCGCTCACGCACAGGCCGGAAGACTATGCCTGCCTGGCAGAACCGGCATCCCCTGGTGCAGCCGCGGGATATCTCGATCACACCGCGGTTGTGAACCACGTCCAGGTAAGGGACGATGAGATCGGTCACAGGGGGAGGCAGCACGGCGACAATGCGCTTGAGCACGGGAAGCGGTGCTCCGTGTTGTGGCTCCATGGACGCGATGGTGCCATCCTTGTTGTAGGTGATCCTGTAGAAGGAAGGTACATACACGCCGGGAATTTTGGAAAGTGCCAGCAGGAGATCGTCCTTGTTCCCGCCAGATCTGCGCCATTCCCGGTAGGTACGCACGATATCGAGTATGCCTTCTTCCCCTTCCCCGATGAAACACGCGTCCATGAAAGCGCCCATCGGCTCAGGATTGTAGCAGGCGCTCCCTCCGGCGACGATCAGCGGGTGCGATTCGTCCCTATCGTGGCTGCGTAGCGGTAACCCGGCCATGTCCAGCATGGTAAGTGTGTTGGTGTAAAGCTGCTCGTAGGGTAGACTGAACCCGATTATATCGAACTCGTCCAGTGGGTGATGGGTTTCCAGGCTGTAGAGAGGGACGCCGCTGGAGCGCATCAGGCGTTCCATGTCAGGCCAGGGAGCGTAGGCCCGCTCAGCCAGCACGCTATCTTGCTTGTTCAGGATGTCGTAAAGTATCGCCAGCCCGAGATTCGACATCCCCAGGTCGTACAGTTCCGGGAAAGCCAATGCCACTTTCACCTGGGTACGACCCCAATCTTTCACCGCACTATTCAACTCTCCACCGATATACCTGGCGGGTTTTTCCACTTTCAACAGATTCCTATCCAGCCAATCGGTTATCTCGTTTGGTCTCATTGGTTCCTTTCCACGACAATTGCGCACGTGATGTAGAGGCCATGCGCATTCAATAGTATGTGGACGAAGTCCATTTTCAATGATAGCACAGGTTGGGCGGTTATCGGAAAAGCATCTCTGGGGAAGGCGCCCTGGCTGGTGCAAATGCGAGGCGATCTCTCCGTTCTTGTTCTGTGGCGGTCCGAAGCAAATCGCGGGTTGGCAGAGGCCATTTGCCAGCATATCGCCTTAGCCTTGCCCTGTCTTCGCGGCGTGATTGACGAGAGCTTCCGATGACAGCTCAGATGGACCCTAACGGACCTCCCGGTCTTCCAGGATTTGCTCCGGAATCCCTGTTTGGGGAAAACAAAGCGATTTCTGGGGGCCCGTAGGGCCCCCAGGAATCCCCAGGACCGTTGTTGCTTTTCATCAACCCCAACGGCGAGTGGCAGGTTGCTTCAGAAGCGCCGAGAAAGCTTCTGAAACGACTTCGGGCTTCCGATTTGCTCTGGAATCCCTGTTTGTTTACCAGATTTACTTTTCTCCCCGTTTCAGGTACAATTTATCGGTGTGGGGCTTGGCCAGCGTGGCGGGCTGTTTTTTGGTGGAACTTTGCCAGAGTCTGAGGCAAATCTTTGAAAATTTGAACGCTAGGAGGCACATTTTCGTGGAACCTACATACCTGTCGGCATTGGAGTACATTTACAGCTTCATAGACTACGAGCGGAAGAGCCGTTTCCCGTATAGTGCAACGGTCTTCAATCTCGACAGAGTGAGGGAGTTCCTACATGTTATGGGAGATCCACAGGATTCCTTCCACGCGGTGCATATCGCCGGTACTAAAGGAAAAGGATCTATCGCAGCCATAACCGAATCGGTGCTGAGACATGGGGGATATCGCACCGGGCTCTTCACGTCTCCGCATCTGCACACTTTCAGAGAGCGTATCCGGGTGAATGGGGAGTTAATTGGACGGTTGGAATTTGCAGACCTGGTGGAAGAAGTAAAGCCAGCCGTCGAGGCAGTTCCAGACGTAACCACTTTCGAAATCATAACAGGCCTGGCTTTCCGGCATTTCGCCGACCAGAATGTGGATGTGGCGGTTCTGGAGGTAGGCCTAGGAGGCAGGCTGGATGCCACCAATGTCGTACATCCGGTGGTGACAGCTCTGGCCTCTCTCAGCTATGATCACACAGAGCTCCTGGGACATACCATCTCTTTGATTGCCTGGGAAAAAGCAGGAATAATCAAGCCGGGGGTGCCGCTCATCACCGGACCTCAGCACCGAGAGGCTATGGAGGTTGTTGCAGATGTGTGTGAAAGCCAGGGAGCGAACATGATCCAGGTCGGTAGGGATTGGCTGTATAGCCAGGTCAATGCTGGCCTGGATGGCCAGACTTTCGAAGTGTGGCCCGCGGAAAGGCCTGCAGACAGGGATCGGCTTCAGATTCGGCTGCTGGGAAGGCATCAGGTCGTCAATGCCGCTGTGGCATATGTTGTGGTCCACGAGCTTGGGAAGCGAGGGATTCCTGTCCCGGAAAGCGCCATACACCAGGGCATGGAAACAGCGCTCTGGCCTGGAAGATTCGAAATCCTCGGACAGCAGCCATTCGTCGTGGTGGATAGCGCCCACAACGCCGATTCTGCCCAGAAACTGCAATCTGCCATAGAAGACTTGCTGCCGCACCAGAGGATGTTCCTGATTTTTGGGGCGTCCAGGGACAAGGACATCCACGGGATGCTGGAAACGCTGGTGCCTGGTGCAGCCAAAGTGTGGGCAACCCATTCCCACCATCCAAGGGCAGCTTCCCCGGAAGAAGTGGCTTCCAAAGTCGAGGAATTATTCCCCGGCAGGGAGGTGACAGTTGTGGGCGAGGTGTGGGATGCTATGTCGGAGGCACTGGACGAAGCGAACCCCGATGACCTTATCTGTGTCACAGGTTCTATATTCGTGGTGGCTGCCGCGCGAGAGTTTTGGGCGCATAGGTTCCCGGCTTCAGTTGATAACCTTCTGTGGGTCTCCGAGGCCGAATGGGATATATTGCAGAAATACAGAGAGGCCGAGGTGGCGAAGGTCTGATGGGGGGTTGACGGTTGGCATCTTGCAGAGCGAGCTCTGGCGGAGATGTTGGATAATTTCACTGGTGCGGAATCAGGTGAATAGGTGAGTATGGCAGAGAGAGCTAAGAGAAGGGTAACGAAAACAAAAACGAAAACAAAAAATGTCGTGGGCGCGTCTGAGTTCGGTCAACAGAAGATCTCTTTTGCGGAATGGATGGAACACAGGCCGAAGATGCAGTTACCACGCCGCTACCGGAAAAGCTCGCTGTTCGAGTACCCTGTAGTGACGTTGCGGGATATGGTAGTGTACCCGGGAACTGTAGTGCCGCTTTTCATTGGAAGGGAAAAGTCCATCATGGCGGTAGAGGCCGCTGAGAGGGATGACGCTCCAATACTGGCGGTTGCCCAGACAGATTCGAGCATCGAGGATCCGGGTAAAGGGGATATCTACACCGTCGGCACCGAAGTCTTTATAGACCGATCGCTCAGGATGCCCGACGGTACATTGAGCGTGCTCGGCCAGGGGGGACAGCGGGTCGTCGTGCGCAAGATACTTCGCACTGAGCCGTACATCATGGCTCTAGGATATCCTGTCCCGCCTTCGTACGATATAAGCTCGACAGATTCCGGTTCCGTGGAAGAAGGTTTCCTGGAAGCTATGCGCCGGACTGTGCTGGACATGTTCGAGAAAATGGTTCAGACGAGCCAGGAGATTCCAGAAGAAGCCTATATCAACGCACTAAACGCTACCACAGAGGGCACATTGGCGGATTTCGTAGCGTCTGTTCTGGACCTCCCTGTGGAACAGCATCAGCAGATCATGGAAATCATAGACCCGGTGGACAGGCTCTTCGAGGTTAGCAAACTCCTCGGCCGGGAAGTTGAGGTTCTGGAGCTGGAAAGCCAGATCCACAGCCAGGTCCAGCGAGAGATGGACAAGACTCAGCGGGAGTATTATCTTCGGGAGCAAATCAGGGCAATCCGGCACGAGCTGGGAGAGGGGGACGATTTCCAGGACCTGGAAGGCCTGCGGGATAAGCTGGAAGCTTCCGGCATGCCCGATGAGGTGCGCAAGAAAGCCGATAAAGAACTGGCCCGTCTGGCATCCATGCCCCCTGCCATCCCGGAAGTTAGCATCATACGCACTTACCTGGACTGGCTTACTGACCTGCCCTGGACCGAGAGGACAGAGGACAATCTGGATATCGCCCACGCGGCAAAAGTCCTTGAGGAAAACCATTATGGCCTGAAGAAAGTCAAAGAGCGGCTTCTGGAGTACATCGCTGTGCGCAAGCTGGCCGGGAACAAGATGCACAGCCCCATTCTCTGCTTCGTGGGGCCGCCGGGTACTGGCAAGACATCCATGGGCAGGTCCATAGCCACCGCTCTGGGTCGAAAATTCGTCCGCGTTTCCCTGGGCGGCATCCGGGACGAGGCAGAGATACGGGGGCACAGGCGCACTTACATCGGCTCCATGCCTGGCAGGATAATCCAGACCATGCGCAATGCAGGCACCACTAATCCCCTTTTCATGCTGGACGAGATAGACAAAATGGGTGCGGACTTCCGCGGAGACCCGGCAGCCGCGCTCCTGGAGGTCCTTGACCCGGAGCAGAATTTCTCCTTCATGGACCATTACCTGGACGTGCCCTACGATCTCTCGAAAGTGATTTTCATCACCACAGCTAACACCCTCTACACCGTCCCCCCGGCGCTGGAGGACCGGATGGAGGTGATAGAGTTTCCCGGTTACATTGAGGAGGAGAAAGTGGAAATTGCCCTCCGATTTCTCATGCCGAGACAGCTCCGGGAACATGGCTTGAAACCAGGGGACGTAAATTTCTCCCGCAATGCGATCCAGCATGTCATCAGGGAGTATACCTACGAGGCGGGCGTTCGGAACCTGGAGCGAAATATCGCAACGATCATCCGAAAGCTGGCCCGTCGCCTGGCTGAGGGGAAGAGCATTCCTGGCCGTGTGGATGCGGATTCCCTCCAAAAATACCTGGGGCCGCCGCAGTACAATTTCGGAGAAGTGGAGGACAACAATGAGGTCGGTGTGGCTACAGGATTGGCGTGGACGGAGGCTGGCGGCGACACCATGCCGGTGGAGGTGCTGCTGATGCCGGGCAAGGGTGGGGTGACCATGACAGGACAGCTCGGCGACGTGATGCAGGAATCGGCGCAGGCGGCCCTTTCCTACGCCAGGGCGCACAGCGAAGAGTTTGGCTTTGGAGACCTGGATTTCGAGAAAATAGACATCCACATCCACGTGCCGGAGGGAGCGATACCAAAGGATGGACCGTCCGCAGGAATCACAATGGCAACGGCGCTGATCTCGGCGTTGAGCCAGCGCCCGGTCAAGAAAGACGTGGCGATGACTGGCGAGATTACCCTCCGCGGTCGGGTGCTGCCTGTCGGTGGCGTCAAGGCCAAGGTCATGGCTGCCCATAGGGCTGGGATAAAGACGGTGGTCCTCCCGTCCAAGAATAAAAAGGATCTGGTAGAAGTACCGAAGAAAAGCCTGCGGGCGCTGAAGATTGTGCTCGTGAGCAACATGGAGGAAGTGCTGGATATAGCCTTGTTGCCGAAAGAAGAGATCTCCGAGGGGGGAACTGGTGTGGCAGATTGACCCAGCGGATTTTTCCATGGCCTTCGCCGGAGTAGTGGTGCTGGCGTTGGCATATCTTTTCTGGCAGCAGAGGCGGATGAAGAAATGGTACCGCCACCTGTGCGATTGCGACGAGGCTGGCACTTTGGCCGAGGCTGTCGAGCGGAGCAGTGCTATCGGGGAGAAGACCCGCCAGCGGGTAGAGATGTTGGAGAAAGGTCTGGATGACGTGGTGGGGAGACTCCCTTGCTCTTTCAGCCGTATCGGCTTGGTCCGGTACAATCCGTTCCACGGTATGGGTGGGGACAACAGTTTTTCGTTGGTGCTGGCGGACGAATCGGGCCGGGGTGTGGTGATAACCGCGCTTTATGCCAGGGATCAGAGCAGGGTTTATGCAAAGCCTCTGGATGGCTGGACTTCCACGCGTCAACTGACTGAGGAGGAGAGGGAAGCCATCGAGGAGGCTAAAAGCTCTGGCATACCGGGATAGCGGTGGTCTTGCGGTGAAAATTCATGCGCGAGGCCTTTTCCAACGGAGTCACGTTGCTTTTCCCCTACTTCTCCATTTCCAGGAGCTTCTGTTTGAGATCCAACCCACCGCCAAAGCCGACCAGCTTCCCGCCAGCGCCCACGACACGATGACATGGCACGATAGGAGGCCACGGATTGTGGGCCATCGCCTGGCCGACGGCCCTGGTAGCCTTTGGCTTCCCTGTCAGTGCTGCTACTTCCCCGTAAGTTCTGGTCTCGCCGCGTGGTATCCTCCTGACCACAGCCCATACCAGCCGTTGGAACTCTGAACCGAGGGAATCGTCCAGAGGCAGGTCGTCGAAATCCACATGTTCCCCGGCGTAGAACCGAGCGAGTCTGGAGGCGGTGTCGGAAAGCAGCGAATCGTCCAGAGCAGGATGCAGCGCCGTGCCGACTTTGTCTTCCAGAACATCCTGTGCCTCTACTTCTGTCGGCAACGGCAAGGTGGTGGTCAGCAGGCCGCGTTCCGACCGTGCCACGCCAACCCAGCCGAGGGCTGTTCTGATGGTCAATCCTTTTGGAAAGTTTTCAGCCATCTTAGCAGATCCCCAAGGTAGCGAAACACGAAATCAGGCGGCGTGTCCAGTTGTTTCAGCCCCTCCTCGCCGGAGACGCCGCCGGTCAGGAAGACGGAAAGTAGCCCCGTATTCTGCGCTCCGACAATGTCCGTCTCGACTCTGTCTCCGATCATCGCTGTCTTCTCCGGCGCCGTGCCGAGCCTGTCCAGCGCCTCCAGGAAGATCGTCGGCGACGGCTTACCGATGATGGTGGGGCTCACGCCGGTGGCAGCCTCCAGCGCGGCCAGGAAAGCACCGTTTCCCGGGTAGATCCCATCCTCGGTTGGGAGGCTCACATCCGGGTTCGTGCCGATGAAAGCAGCACCGTGGTAAATGGCGAGGGTCGCCTCGCGGAGGCGGGCGTAAGTGATATGTGGATCGTAGCCTACCACGACTGCCTGTGCCCGTTTGTGATTCCGCAGGATCCTGAAGCCGCTCTCGCTCAGCGCCTGCCTGATGCCCGAGATGCCAATGACGTACACCGGAGTACCCTTGGGCCAGCGCTCGGACATATACCGGGTCGTGGCAAGGGCTGAAGTGTAAATCCTATCCGTGGAGACATGAATGCCGAGGGATGCCAGACGCGCCCGGTATTCCTCTGGTGTCTTGCTGGCGTTGTTCGTCAGGAACAAGAACGGGATTTCCTTTTCCTGCAGGTAAAAGATGAACTCGCCAGCCCCCGGCATGAGACGGTTGCCTGTGTAAACGACGCCATCCATGTCTATCAGGTAAGCTTCCGGGGTATGTCTATAGCCCATTCCCAGCATCCTCTCCGGCCGATTTCCTGGCGTTGACTGCAGCCGTCGTAGCTGCCCATGTCGCCGTTCCGCAGGCTCGGTTGGCATTGCCAGGAACAACATCACCGACGTAAAGCTGCGAGGAAGCATATTCTTTAGGATGCTGGTTACCTCCGATGCGATGGCTGCCGGCAAAACCCAGGCCGATTTCTCGTGATAATGACATCTGAATCTCCTCGTCCAGGCCAGACAAGCGCAAGGGCAGGCAAAAGCCTGCCCCGAACTGTCCACCCGTGCTTTCGATCAATCACTCTGTCGCCGGCGGCAAGGTGGTGAATCCCCCTTGAGACTCCCTGTACAGCTTTCCCAGCTGCCCGTATAGGTGAGCTTCCACCATTTGGGCCCAGAAGAATGTGAAAATCGAGCCCACTACGCAGAGAATGGTCCCCACGATCGAAGCCAGAAGTGCTGCTACGATCGACACTACAGCGGCAATGATTATGTTCACCAGGTTCTTCTGGACGAAATCGGAGATGTAGCCGAAATCGAACCCTGCAGAGATTTGTTCCGTCTCGGCAAAATGCACCGTTACCGCTGGCAGTACCAGGAGCAGCACGAT
>WFSD01000188.1 GCA_015486235.1 Anaerolineae bacterium | reverse complement strand
CGCTGACATTGCTGCTGGCGGGCATGGGGGGATTCTTTCTGGCGAACAGGGCACTGAAACCCATCGACCACATCACACGCACAGCGTACTCGATCTCTGCAACAGACCTTTCGAAGCGCATCAACTACGCCGGGCCGGAAGACGAGGTGGGGAGACTGGCAGGTACGTTCGACGCAATGTTGGACCGCCTTCAGGCTGCGTTCGAGCGGGAACGGCGGTTCACGGACGACGCTGCCCACGAACTGCGCACTCCGCTGACGATACTGAAGGGGAGAATCGGTGTCACCCTGAGCCGGAGGAGGTCAGGGAAGGAGTACGAGAGTACCTTGCGTGACCTGGAACGGGAGGTAGATCGATTGATCCGGCTGAGCACCGATCTGCTCTCCCTCTCCAGGCTGGACCAGGGAAGGCTCCTCTGGCATTGGGAAGCGGTGAACCTGAGCGACCTGCTCCAGGTGGTCTCCGAACAGGTGAAACCAGTGGCAGAAGGCAAGGATGTGCGGCTTGTCGAATCTATCGAGCCGGGGATACACGTCAAAGGAGATCAGGACCAGTTGATCAGATTGTTCCTGAACCTTCTGGACAACGCTGTCAAGTACACACCGCCTGGGGGCGAGGTGAAACTGAAGCTCCTGCGCCAGGGGCGGAAGGCTATGGCTTCCGTAAGCGATACCGGGCCCGGCATCCCCGCGGACGCGATACCACATATTTTCGAGCGGTTCTTCAGGGTGGACGCCGACCGCTCCCGGGAAACAGGGGGCGCAGGGTTGGGGCTGGCGATAGCTTACGAAATCGTGCGTCAACACGGCGGACAGATTGACGCGCAAAGCAAGGTCGGGGAGGGCACGACGTTCGTCGTTCTCCTGCCAATGGGGGAATCCTGATGTCAAGGAAGGTAAGGAAAGCCGTCGCTGCTGTGGGAGGCTTCGGCTCTGAAAAGCGGGCGTTGGTTCTGCTGGCCCTGTTCGCCTGGCTGTTCCTGGAGCTGGTGGACGACGTATGGCGGCGCGAGGGGTTTCCCTGGGATGCTCCCCTCATGCTTGCAATACATTGTCTCAGTCGCCCGTGGCTGGACACGGTCGTGTGGTGGGTGACCCAGACCGGTAGTGTTTTGGCCGTCGTTTTCCTGGCGATTCTGGTGGTGTGGTTCCTCTATAAAAGGAGAACGCCGGAAGCCATCCTGTTCCCGGCGAGTTTTTTCGGCGCCGTCTCCATGAATTACCTTTTGAAGCAGGTTTTCGCCAGGCCGCGCCCGGAGGTGTTTCCGCCCCTGGCCGTGGAACACACATACAGTTTTCCCAGCGGACACACCATTGCCTCTGTCTCCCTCTATGGCCTGCTTGCGGTGTACCTTTGGGACGAGGGGAGGAGAGCAAAGGCTTTCCTGTCGGCGTTTTGGATCCTGGCCGTAGCCTTCAGCCGGGTGTACCTGGGCGCGCACTATCCCAGCGACGTCCTGGGGGCGATGGCCGTGGGAGGGATATGGGTTATCTGCATGTGGGAAATGTACATCAGATTCAGGAGGCGGACGGCATGATTGAGCATTTGCTTGCCATGCTGGGGCACCTGGGGAAGTGGAACTACGTGGTGCTGGCAGCTTTGGTCATAGTGGAAGGGCCTGTGGCGACCCTGCTGGGTTCGATACTCGCCTCGGTGGGGATTCTGAAGCCATGGGCGGTTTTCGTCGTGGCGTCCACCAGCAACATGTTCTCCGATTTCCTGTGGTACAGCTTGGGGCGATTCGGCGGTCAGGAAAGGCTGAAATGGGTGTTGAGAAAAGCGGGCGTCAGGGAAGAAACGGTGGATTTGTTCGTCGAAAAGGTGAAAGCCCGGAGTTGGTCCATCATTTTCACGGCAAAAGTCACCCTCAGTTTCTCCATACCGGCATTCGTTTCCGCCGGGATAGCAGGCATCTCCTGGCTGAAGGTTCTCTCTGCACTGCTCCCCGCCGAAGTCCTGTGGACAGGGGGGATTGTCATCGGGGGATACTATTTCGGTCAGTTTGCGCAGCAGCTGGAGCGGGGAGTGCGAATTGCCGGAGGCGTGGGAGGGGTGATTTTCCTGATTCTCGCCATCCGTTACCTGAGCCGCTCGTCGGGGACGAAGGTCTCCGAGACTTGAGGCATGGAGGTCGGAACAAGATGAGAATACTGATATCCAGCCAGACATACGAGCCTGATGCAAACGGGCAGGCCATTTTCACCACGAACCTGGCGGAAGGGCTGCACCGAAGTAGGCACGAGGTCATGGTCGTTCTCCCTTCCGATTCGATGAGATACAAACAGGAAGAAAGGAACGGCGTGGACATAAGGTACGTGCCGGCATTTTCCCTCTCGCCGTGGTATCCGTCTGTTCACCTGACGCCTTTGCCTTCGCTCTACGTGGGGCGCCTTTTCGACACATTCAGGCCGGAGGTAGTGCATATCCAGGACCATTATTTCCTTTCCCGGAGGGTGGTGCGAGAAGCTCGGAAGCGCGACGTGCCTGTCATTGGCACCAACCACTTCCTACTGGCCAATCTTTCCCGCAATCTGCTGTTCATTCCCGCAGCGATCCGTTCCAGGGTGATGCCATTCATAGAAAGTCGGGTCTGGCAACACATGCTTGTCCTGTACAACAAGCTGGACTTGGTGACCACGCCGACGGCAACTGCTGCGCGTATCCTGCTGGACCAGGGAATAACGGCGCAGGTGCAGCCGGTCTCCTGTGGCGTGGACACCTCGGTCTTTCGCCCCGAGCCCGGCGTCGACCGGATGGCCATCCGGAGGAAATACGGCCTGGAGGTAGAGAAAGTCCTCCTGATTTTCGTGGGGAGGGTGGATTACGAGAAACGGCTCGACGTGCTCCTGCACGCCCTCGCGCTGCTGGGACGGGATGACGTGCAGCTCGCGGTGGCCGGAAGAGGTCTGCATCTCACCGCTTTGTGGAATCTGGCAAAAGAACTCGGTTTGCTTGACGACGGTGTGAGATTCGTGGGCTTTGTGCCTGCGGAAGACCTCCCGCGCCTCCTGAACGGCGCAGATGTGTTCGTCATGCCCAGCGAAGCGGAGTTACAGAGCATTGCCACCCTGGAAGCGATGGCCGTGGGGCTGCCTGTGCTGGCGGCGCGGGCCGGGGCGTTGCCGGAACTGGTGGAGGATGGGGTGAACGGCTACCTTTTCCGGGCCGGAGATGTTAGAGATGCAGCCCGGTGCATGGCTCGAATTCTCGACGAACGCGACCGATGGAACGATATGGGGAAGGCCAGCAGGGAGAAGGCGGAATATCACAGTGTGGAGGGCACCATCCAGGCTTACGAAGGGCTGTACGGCACTCTGGTCGGCGTCCGCCTCCAGGCCCACACCCTCGAGTTTGCAAAGCATTGGGGGCAGCATGCGATGTGAGAGGGGCAAAGTAGCATGTTGGTATCGCTGAATTACAGGCTGTTCGACTACATCAATCACTTCGCAGGTATGAGCCCGGTCGTGGACAAAGCTGGCATCGTCTTCGCTTCGTACATGCCCTTTTTGTTCGTGCTGTGGGTTGCGTACCTGTGGTTCTTCGGCGGGAAAGAGAAGCGCAACATAGCGTTATTCCTGGCTTACGCAGCCATCCTGGGGCTGCTGGTCAATTACGCCATCACCAAAGTGTATTTTCACCCCAGGCCGTTCATGCTGCATATGGGCAGATTGCTGATCCCTCACTCTCCTGAGACCTCTTTCCCTTCCGATCACGCGACTTTCATGTTATCCATCGCCGTCACAGCCATGTGCTTCCGGAAGACGAGGACTGCTGGTGTAGCGCTGTTCCTGCTCGGAGTCGTCGGGGGAATGTCCAGGGTGTTTTGCGGCCTGCACTTCCCGCTCGATATCGCGGGATCATTCGCCGTCTCCCTGGTTTCTGCATTTTCCATTTTCCTGTCAAAAGGG
>WFSD01000187.1 GCA_015486235.1 Anaerolineae bacterium | reverse complement strand
GTCAGCTTCACACCTTTGTACGGGATGTATTCTACCAACCCAGACTCGGCGATTTTACGGATCATCTGATTGGCGGAAATGGGAAGCACGGATAGCGCTTTGGCGATCTGGGAAAGAGGGATGGTTTCCTGGCCGGTCGCCTCGCTCAATCGTGCCGTCGTGATTAAGTACATTTCTACGCTTTCGCTCATGCCTGCCTCCCTCGCTAGTAAGACGGGCCCTAGAAAATCTTAAGTTCAGGCTTAAGATATCACTCCGTGAGGTGATTGTCAAATTCGCAAACGGAAGTGTAACGTGCTCGAGATGCCTCCGCCGCCCCTGGAGCGGAGGCTTGAAGTACGATAAAAATCCATTGGGGGAACTGGCTTGAAGCCCCTGCGAGGACTATAATTGCATAAAGAGGGAATGGACATTGAAGATTAAAATCATTGGTACCGAATCTTTGGGTGTTCGCGGTCTTTCATGTGTGGTGGAGCTTCGAGACCGCAGGATAGTCATCGACCCTGGAGTCGCGTTGGGATATCAAAGGCATGGGTTGCTACCCCATCCCTTTCAGGTAGCGGTCGGCAGGCAGGTCCGACGGAGGATTGTAGCGGAATTGGCTGAAGCCACCGATGTGGTGATTAGCCATTTCCACGGCGATCACGTTCCATTGGTCGATGCCAATCCTTACCAGCTGGCTGCCCAGCAGGTCGTTCCTCTCTTCCAAGAGCCTCGCCTGTGGTGCAAAGGTACTCGCGGCCTCTCATCCAACATGAGGCGGCGTCGCAACGACCTGGCGGCGATCTTGGGACGGCAGCTGCCTGATGCGGAAGGCCAGACAGCGGGTCCGCTGAGCTTCTCCATGCCGGTCCCTCACGGGGAGCCGGGTAGCAGGCTTGGGATGGTGATGATGACCCGCATTGCAGAGGACGGAGAGGTATTCGTGCATGCCTCCGACATCCAGCTTCTGAACGCTGAAGCCATCACCCAGATTCTGGAATGGCACCCTGACGTAGTGCTGGCAGCCGGGCCGCCTCTCTACCTCCGCCTATCGGGTCAATTGAGGACGGTCGCTTGGCATAACGCCGTACGATTGGCCGAGGGGGTCGACACTCTAATCCTCGACCATCATTTGCTACGTAACGAGGAAGGGCCCCGCTTCTTGAAGGAGCTATCGTCGAAGACCAGGCACAAGGTCGTCTGCGCTGCGGACTTTATGGGGCGCCGTCGGATGTTGCTCGAGGCTTGGAGAAGGCGCCTGTATCGTGAGATGCCCGTGCCCGAGGGCTGGCATGAGGCTTATGCCCATGGCAAGGCTGACATCGAGCGCTACAGGGACTGGCGTGGCTGGCACCTGGATGACTGAACGTAATAAATGTTCGCATCAGTAAGATTGGACTTTTGACAATCGGGTTGCCCTGCTGGGCTGAGTTTTTCGCCTTCTTCCCAGTCATGTGCCGGCTGTGAAGCCCGAGAAAGCCCCATTTTCGCTTTGTCAAAAGTCCAAGTAAGAATTTTGTTCACGTATCAAGCTTTAAGAGGAGCGTGGGGAGGAAAATTATGAAGAAAATAGGGATGATCGTGAATCCTGTGGCGGGAATGGGCGGTAGTGTCGGTCTTAAAGGGACAGATGGGAAGATGTATGAGCAGGCGCTTAAATTGGGAGCCGAACCCGTGACCCCACAGAGAACGAAAGAACTTCTATCGCGTGTCAAAAGCAGGGATGAAATCGAGCTGTACGTCGCGCCGGGGAAGATGGGGGAGGACTACATCAAAGGCTCGGGCATCCCGTTCACAGTCATTGGTGAGATAGGCAAGCAAACCAGTGCGGGGGATACTAAAAGGATAGCCAGGGAGATGCTGGATAATGGAATCGGCCTTCTGATTTTTGTCGGCGGTGATGGTACGGCGAGAGACATCTACGATGCACTGGATTCAAAGGCGCCTGTTGTGGCCGTGCCTGCTGGCGTCAAGGTTTTCAGCTCGGTGTTTGCAGTTAGTGCGCGTGCAGCAGCGGAGATGGTGGATGCTTTCGTTAATGGCGCCGACACAGGGGAGGAAGAAGTTCTAGATATAGACGAGGATGCCTTCAGGAAAGGCAAATTGGCTGCTGAACTCTATGGCTATCTCCTCGTCCCTAAGGTCAAAGGGCTTTTACAAGCAGGTAAGGAGGCCTCGAGCGTCGATAAGACATCCGTAGAGAACAAGACGGAGATTGCAAGATACATCGTTGCAAACATGGATCGTGATACATTATATCTACTCGGCCCTGGGACGACGGTAAAGGCCATAACTGACGAGATAGGAGTTCCTAAGACCTTGCTCGGCATCGATGCAATCCTTGATAATGGACTAGTAGGCGCGGACCTAAACGAGCGGGGCATCTTGGCGCTGCTCACGGAGTATGAGAGTGCTGGGAAAAAAGCGAAGATAATCGTGACCCCCATCGGAGGTAATGGCTTCATCTTCGGCAGAGGGAGCAAACAATTCACACCAGAAGTGCTCAAACGGGTGGGCAAGAAGAATATCATGGTAGTCGGTACCAGGGATAAGATAAACAGGTTGGACTGCCTCCGGGTGGACACTGGCGACTTGGAAACGGATGAGATCCTCTGTGGCTCTGCAAAGGTCATTGTGGGGGATAAGGAAGAGGTTGTGATGGAGGTTAGGTGTTGAAGGAGACCGGGGTAGCCATCAAGCTGGATATGAATGAGGTGCCCTTTTTACCACCTCAGGAAGTGATTGCAGCAGCCCAGAACGGCTTGCTGAAGTTTAATCGTTACGCCGACCCGGCGGATTTGGACCTTTTACGGAGGCTGCTGGCTGATTATTCGGGGGTTTCTCCGCGGCGTATCATCCCAGGCCCTGGATCGGATTTCCTGCTGCGGGAGGTAATCCATACATTCTCGCGGGGAAGGAAGATTGTCGTGGTAAGTCCTTCGTTCTTCCCCACGATTCGGGCCGCTCAGCAGTTCGCCACGAAACTAGTCCGGTTCCGGCTCACCGCGCCGGAATTCAAGTTGAACTGCGAGCTCCTGGCGAATGAGCTCAGTGGGCCAAGTCTGGTTATAATTGATAATCCCAACAACCCGACTGGTAAGATACTTCTGGAGCGGGAGGCGGTAGAGGCCATACTGGCAAGCAGGGAGACCCTGCTTGTGATAGACGAGGCCTACTACGAGTTTTCCGGAGTAACTTATGCCAGCATGGTTGCAGAGCATGCGAATCTCGTGATCACCCGAACACTGGACAAAGCCTTCGCTCTGGCAGGCGCTCGCATCGGTTATCTCCTCGCCGGGGATGACTGTCTGGACGCTTTCTCCTCGTTCTATGCTTTGCTTCCTCAGCCCAGCCTGGCCGCGGCGATTGCTGCATTGCAAGGACCAACTTACATGGAGGAGAACGTCAGTGTGCTTCTCAAAGAGAGGGAGCGGGTAGAAGCGAGGTTGAAGGGGATGGGTGTCAGGGTCTATCCCAGCAGCACTAATTTTCTACTCGTGGAGACAAGAATAACCGACATGGCCTGGATGATTAGGAACAAAGGCATCTCAGTGTTTGACTTATCGGGTTATTGGCGGCCGGGATTCATCCGCATCTCCATTGGTACTCCCTCGGAGAATGACGCTTTCCTGACGGCTGTTGAGGAGATCCTCCAGCCATAGGTTGATAATGTTAACCCCTGGTATTGCCGTGAGAAACCACAGTAACACGCGTCGCGAGCAATTGCTTGCATGCGTTTCCAATACCTTCCCGGCATCACCTTTCCTCCGCTACGGACCCATGTCTTTGCAATGGGATGTGCTTTGCAGCAGGCGCCAATGCGTGCGATTCCACCAGGGAACCGTATAGTTCCTCGTAACGACGAACGGTGGTATCCAGTCCGTGAGGAGCGGCTTTTCTCATGCTGGCTTCCCCCATCTCTGGCCACCGATCCCGCTCGTCCAAAAACAGCGTTATTCGGGCAGCGGCGTCATTGGCATCCCCTGCGCGGAAGAGATAACCATTCGTGCCATTGGTTACCAGCTCTGGCAATGCCCCAGCATCCGCTGCCAGCACGGGAAGTCCCGCTGCCATCGCCTCCAGGGTGGCTATGCTTTGCAGTTCGGCCTCGCTGGGCATGACAAAGGCGTCCGAAGCTACCAACAAGGACGGCAAATCCTCGCCAGGGACGAATCCCAGGAATCGTACTTTCTCACCCAGCCGCAGTTCCTTTGCGAGTTTCCACAGTTCTAAGAGGTGCAATCCTTTCCCAGCTATCGCAAGCTGCACGTCGTCACGATCCAGCAGGGCAAGAGCATGCAAAAGCACATCCAGCCGCTTCTCGTAGTCCACTCTTCCGACAAAAACAAAAAGCGCTTTTTCCACTTCCAGCCCGTATCGCCGGCGGATTGCTATGCGATTTGGACTCGTCTCAGGGCGGAAGAGCGAGAGGTTCACCCCGCACGAAACGGGTTCCACAGGTGGGAGGACATTCTGTTCCAGCAGGATCCTGGCTGCTGTAGAGGTCGGAGTGGTGATCAAGTCAAGCCTGTTGTACAGAGAAAGCATGTTGCGCCAGAGGGCACGCTCTATCGATGGAATGACACGAGGGCGGATCATGCTGGGGATGAAGAGATTTCTGGACAGGTTGGCAGGTAAGAAATGGTTCGTACCGATCACCGGCAGTCCTCGCTTGCGGGCGGTGCGCGCCACACTGCGGGACAGGAAATAGTGGTCCTGGATGTGAACAATGTCCGGCTGGAATTCCTCGAAAAAGCGCCTCACGAATGGAAAGGGAAGTGGGGTGATATGCACGGAGGGATACCAGGGTGCCAGGGAGAATGCGGGTACGAAACCCAACTCCACGCCTTTGCGGCTCTCCCTTCTGGTTCTCAGAGTGTCAGACGGTACGAGCACCATGACCTGATGTTCTTTTTGAACCAGCCCTTCTGCCAGGTTGGTGGTGAAAATGGCTTGACCATTCGCATCTGGCACGTACGTTTGACCTGATATCAGTATTCTCATGGTCTACCTCTTCATTGAGGAGTAATTTCCCCGCGTTTTCAAATTTCCTCCTCGGGATTTCCAAGATGCCGTCTCACGTAATGCACCATGAGGATTGCAAAAGTGATCCCGCCGACAATGCCGATGACACGGACTCCCTGCTCGAAGCGTTGTATGAACTGTCCAAAGTAGTACCCTGCGACAACGAGGGACCCGGTCCAAAGGATTTCTGCTGGCAGCAATGCCATCAGCACTTTCCGCCAGGAGATACCCATGATGCCCGCTGACACGAGTGCCGGAATGGAAAAACTGAGGGTGATCTTTGCTGTGAAGAGTACCTTCCACACGTGTTGATGCATTTTTGCCATGAACACGTTTACCATCTCCTCCTGGGCACCAACTTTCCTCAAGATGTACCTCAGTCGTTTCTGTCCCCCGAGACGCCCCAGGTAGTACCATAAAAAATCGGACAGCATGTTGCTGATAGATGCCACAATGAACACTGCCAGGGGCTTTAGGATGCCAACAGCGGCGAGGCCAGCACCGATCAGTGTTGCCACAGGCCCCTCTACTATCACCAGGGCGGCTAGTACCAGGTAGTTCCATTTCCCGAATTGCCCCAATGTTTCAAGCAGATGTCCAAACATGTTACTTCACCCCCTTGGCATTTCCCGGTCCTGCGCCAATCTGGTGTATGCTTTCCACATGATGATCAGCCAGATGCCGCCTACGGCCATTGCTCCTAGCACATCGCTGGGGTAGTGGGCACCAAGGTAGATTCGGCTGAACCCCACTACCAAAACCCACGACGCCGAAATCGATGCAAGTACCCGAAGTCCCTCATGCCAGAGGTACAGCGCCAGCAAGCCGTAGAGAGAGACCGCAGCTACCGTATGTCCGCTTGGGAAGCTATATGTGCGTGCTACGACCAGTGGCGGGAACACCTCCGGCCGCGGCCGAGCGAAAAGGAGCTTCAGCAGATAGTTCAGGGACACCGCCCCGACGAAGCTCGCGATGAAAAACAAGGCCTCGAGTCGTTTCCCGCTGTAGAGCAACCAGGCCGACAGAGTCATCAGGAACACGAAGGCCAGATCACTACCGGTTTTAGTCACCCACAACATGACCTGATCCAACCAGGGGCGACTGTAGCGGTGTATGCCTAGCATCAACGGGGCATCCCAGGCAAAGCCCTCTTGCCTCCATACATTGCCCGCCAGTTCCAGGAACAGACCGAGAAGCACGAAGAGCAAGACAATCGCCAGAACGTTCGTCTTGGCATAGCGAACAACACTTGTAGCGTAGCGCCTTGCAACGGTTTTCATCTGCCCGCCTCGGCCATCGTGGGGAGAAAGACGACGATCTCCGTTCCCTTTCCCAGCTGACTGTGTGCCTCGATGCGTCCGTTGTGCTGGCGCACGATCTCATAGGCTATCGCCAGGCCCAGCCCCGCGCCGCCGGTTTTCCGGGAACGGTCGGCGTCCACGCGAAAAAACCGATCGAAGATATGCGGAATGGCATCAGGGGGAATGCCAGACCCTGTGTCGCTGATAGCGACGCGGACACCCTGGCCGTTCTGATTCGCCTCCATCCGAACCTTTCCGCCTCCTGGCGTGTACTTGATGGCATTGTCCAGCAGGTTCAGGAATAGCCGGATCAGGCTGTCCTGATCTCCTACGACGTGCATGCCTGTCTCTACCTGTTCGGAGAGCGTTATGCCTTTTTCTTCTGCAAGTGGCGCTACCTGCTCGGTGATCACCTGGATGAGGTCGCTCAGGTCTACCTTCTCCCAGTGCCAGAACAGACGCCCTTGATCCAGGCGCGATAGGAAGAGCAGGTCTGTGCTCAACCGTATCAGCCGGTCCACTTCTCGCTCGAGGTCGTGCAGAGTATTCTCGTACTCCCGTTTAGACCGTGGGCGGTTCAGCGCCACACCTATCTGCCCCTTCAGGATAGTCAGTGGTGTGCGCAGTTCGTGGGCAGCGTCGTCCGTGAACCGCCGTTCCCGTTCGAAAGCTGCCTGAAGGCGGTCCAACATTGCGTCGAACGTACCTGCCAGTCTACCCACCTCGTCTTCCGGCCCGGCGTAGTTGATGCGCTTCGAAAGGTCTGTTGCAGAGATCGAGTACGCTGTGCGTGTGATGTGGTCGATGGGTTTCAGTGCCCTGTTCGCCAGAAAGAATCCCCCCATGCCCGCCAGCAGCAATGTCAGCG
>WFSD01000186.1 GCA_015486235.1 Anaerolineae bacterium | reverse complement strand
GTTTCTCCGGCCTCCATCCAGGATTGGGAGGAGTTCGAGGGCCAGGTAGTGTACCTGACGAATCTGGCAAGAAGAAATGTAGGCCTTCCTCCCCTGAAAAATTGTCCCCAGTTGCACACCGCTGCCAGAGCCCACAGTCAGGATATGGCAGACAACGATTACTTTGGACATACAGGGTCCGATGGGTCGACGCTTGCCGACCGGATCAACGCGGCAGGATATGTGGGGTGGGTCACCGCGGGTGAGAATATCGCTGCGGGATATACCAGCCCCGAGTCGGTCATGGAGGGGTGGCTGAACAGCACTGTCCACATGGAAAATATCTACAGCCAGCTTTACCGAGAGATAGGTGTGGGCTATGTGTACGATCCAGGTGACACCTTCGGCCCATATTATCACTACTGGACACAGGATTTTGGCTACAGGCCAAACGTATTCCCTGTGATTATAGAAAACGAGGCACCGGTGGTTGGTAGTTCTTCGGTGCATCTTTACGTCTACGGCCAGGGTTGGGCAACTTCAATGCTTATATCCAATAGCCCCAGCTTTGCCGGAGCATCCTGGCAGCCCTTTGAGTCGGAGGTTGAGTGGAATCTGACCCCTGGCGAGGGCACAAGGGCAGTTTACGTGAAGCTGAGGAACGAACAAGGAGTGGAGACAGTCGTCAGCGATACGGTGACGGTCTCCTACTCGGTGACTCCCATGCCTACGTGGACCCCAGGACCTACGTGGACGTCCACGCCTACGAGGAAGCCCAAAGCCACTTGGACCCCTACGCCGACCATCACTCCAATGCCTACATGGACGCCATCGCCAACAGCGAGCATCGTACCCACGCCGACACCTGCGGGGAATCCGAAAGGAACGGTCACACCCACGCCAACCCAGGAACTGGCCCCGCAGAACATGCAGCCTGTGTTGTATATTCCGCTTGTCACCAAGTGCAAGAAAACATACGTTACAAGGGGTTGATTTGTGCTCTGGGCGTAGGTAGAGAGAATGTGCAACATAAGGGAGGCAGGAAGTGGATGATGCAGCGTTTTTGAATATAGACCTGTCGTTGACACCTCCTCAGGAAAATGATATACTGTATTTTGGTGAAAGCTGGACGGATGAGTGGGAGCAGAGGAGGGAAGAGGTGCCGACGAAAATACGAGTGTTGCTGGCAGATGACCACGTGGTGGTCAGACAAGGTACAAAGGAGCTCCTGAAGCAGGAAGCCGATATAACGGTGGTTGGTGAAGCATCAGATGGGATGGAAGCCGTCAGAAAGGCTATGGAAACGCATCCAGACATAGTCATCATGGACGTGCGGATGCCGGTTATGTCGGGCATAGAGGCCACCAAACAAATCCGGAAAATGTTACCTCGCACTCAGGTGCTGGCACTAACGGCTTATGATGACGACGAGTTTGTGTTCTCTCTTCTAAAAGCAGGAGCTAGCGGTTATCTCTTGAAAACAGCCCCTTTGGAGGAAGTGGTCCGAGCTATACGGGAGGTGTACGTTGGGCATTCTGTGCTCGATCCTGCGGTAGCTCGTAAAGTCGTATCGCTGATGACAAGCGATCGGCAGCAGGGCAAGCCTATGGAGATTGATCAGGAAACGGTGAAGAATGCCGGGCTAACTAAACGTGAGATGGAAGTATTGCGCATGCTGGCAGAAGGGCTGAGCAATAAAGAGATCGCCAGCAGGCTATACATTAGCCCCAGGACGGTGCAGACGCATCTCAGCAATATTTTCTCGAAAATGAATGTCAGTTCCCGCACAGAGGCTGTATTGAAAGCATTGAGGGAAGGGTGGCTGGAGTTATAACTTCCCGTCTTGGGGTGATGGAGGCCAATGGCAGTTCAGAGGGGGCTGGGGGCCTCACGGGCTCCCAGGATTTGCTTCGCACTCCGTTCCCGGGGCTTTCGAAGTAAGTCGAAAGCCTGGCACTGTTTCAAGAGCCTCTTTGAGACATCTGAGATAGACCATGACTCGCCTTGGGGTGATGGAGGAGGCCGATGGCAGTTCAGAGGGGCCTGGGGACCTCAGAGGCCCCAGGATATGCTTCGCACTTCGTTTCCGATTTGTGATTTGACATCCCTTGAGGGGTTATGGTATAGTGGCTTTCGCAAGACCGGGACGTGCACCAACGATGTAAGTCTTACCGACAGGAAGCAAGCACCGTCGGGGCAGTTAAGACCGGCGGTGCTTATTTTTTGTGGTCAAGCCACAACGGATGGTGCCCGGCTTGTCAGCGTTCCAGTTGCGGAAGCTGTTAGATTTTTCTGTAGTAGTATCAGGAGGAAAGAGCATTATGGCACAGGAGATCACGGGTACTGTAAAATGGTTCAACCGCACCAAAGGGTACGGCTTCATCACGCCGGATGGCGAAGGCCAGAGGGACGTTTTTGTCCACTATTCCGCAATCGTCGGAGCAGGCTTCCGCAACCTGGAAGAGGGTGAGCGCGTCAGGTTCTTCGTAGAGGAGAGCCCCAAGGGCCCTCAGGCCTCTCACGTCGAGAAGCTCTAAGCCATCACGGCTCCAAAAGAACCAAAAGCCCCCTGGATTTCCGGGGGGTATTTTTGTTTCCAGGGACTGCTCAGTTGGAAGAGGAAAGAATACAGAAGATCTTGTCCAGAGCCGGCTTCGGATCTCGCAGGATGTGTGAAGACTTGATCCGGCAGGGGCGCGTTACCGTAAACGGGCGCAAAGTAGTGCTGGGTGCGAAGGCGGACTCTGAGAAAGATGTGATACGGGTGGATGGCGAGCGGGTCCGGATTGCTCAGGAGCGCCGCTACATTGTGCTCTACAAGCCCAGGGGTGTTCTTTCGTCCCTCTCCGATCCGGAGGGAAGAAAGACCCTGCGAGACCTGGTGCCAATATCAGGTCACTGGTATCCCGTCGGGAGGCTTGATTTCGACAGCGAGGGGCTCATGCTCCTGACTGATGACGGCGACCTTGCCCATAAGCTTACCCATCCCCGGTATCAGCACCAGAAAATCTACGTGGTGTTGGTGCATGGTGTGCCCTCATCCCAGTCACTGGCAAGGCTTCGGAGGGGCGTTGTGATCGAGGGGGGATATATGACTGCCCCGGCCCGTGTATCCCTTCTGCATGAGCCGCCTCGTGGTCTGCCCCCAATGAACGTCCACGCTAGAGGCGCTACTGCCTGGGTGAAGATGACCTTGCACGAAGGACGCAAACGGCAGATACGTCACATGATGGCTGCCGTTGGACATCCTGTTCTGCGACTGGTCAGGATTGGACTGGGTCCGCTCCCTCTCCATGGGCTCAAGCCGGGGCAGTGGCGGCATCTCACCAAGGCAGAAATCCGGCGCTTGAAGGAATCCGTATCCGGCAGATGACCGCCTGGACCGCATTGAGACGGCGCCCACTCAGTATCTGGTGTGGGTTTTCGAAGCAAATCGAAGGCCCAAAGCCGTCCCAGGAGCCTTCTCGACGCACCTGGGGCGAATCAC
>WFSD01000185.1 GCA_015486235.1 Anaerolineae bacterium | reverse complement strand
CGAGGAGAGGTGCTCACCGCAAAGAACGCGGAGCGCGAGCCGATAGCCGTCAGCTTTCATGAAAGATCCTGATGCGGGGGCAAGGGGCGCTATCGGCTCACGGCTGACTGCTAACGGCTTTCAAGTCTCTCTGCGGTGAGAAGACCTTGTTATCGAGACCGCCATCGCCCTGAATAGTTACGTTCTGTTACATGAGGGACAATGGGATCGAAAATCGAACAGGCGGAACCGTTGCTGAGTGTGCAAGACCTGGTCGTCACGTATTACACCCGCGCCGGTGAGGTCCGGGCTGTGGATCACGTGGATCTGGACATCGTCAAGGGGGAGGTGCTGGGCCTGGTGGGAGAATCCGGGTGCGGCAAGTCCACCCTGGGGATGGCTTTCCTGCGCCTCGTGCGCACGCCCGGGCAGATAACCAACGGAAGGATATTGTTTCACGGCAGGGATTTACTGGAGCTTTCTGAGAGGGAGGTACAGGCTCTGCGCGGAGCGCATATCTCCATGATCTTCCAGGATCCCATGACTTCCCTGGACCCCCTCCAGCGCATAGACGATCATTTCGTGGAGAGCATCAGAGCCCACGACAAAACCGTTTCCAGGAAAGAGGCAGTGGAGAGGGCGGCGGAGCTTTTCGATCTCCTGGGGATCGCGAGGGACCGTCTGCATGACTACCCCCACCAGCTCAGCGGAGGGATGCGCCAGCGTGTCATGATCGGCCTGGCGCTGGCGCTGAACGCAGAGCTCATCATCGCCGACGAACCGACTACCTCGCTGGACGTGCTGGTGGAGGCTCAGTTCCTGGATTTGTTGAAAGACCTGAAGAAGCGGTACGACATGACCCTGGTGCTGATCACCCACAACATCGGCATTGTGGCGGAACTGGCGGACAGGGTGGCGGTCATGTATGCTGGAAAGCTGGTGGAGCTGGCGGATGTGATTCCACTCTTTGGGGAACCCCTGCACCCGTACACCGAAGCCCTCCTGAGTTCCGTGCCCAACATCCGGCTGGACACGGAACTGAAGATCATGGAAGGACAGCCGCCGGACCTCTTGGTCCCTCCGACCGGGTGCCGCTTCCACCCGAGATGCCCTTACGCCATGGATATCTGCAGGGAGAAAGACCCGCCTCTCGTGGAACTGGAGGGAGGGAGGAAAGTGGCGTGCTGGCTTTTCGAAAAAGAAGGAACTCCTCACCGGTCGGCGGAGGTGTCCTATGCCTGACAACCTCGTCGAAGTCGTCGACCTGAAGAAATGGTTCCCCGTGCAGACAAGCTTCCTGGATGCCATCTTCACCAAGCAGAAAGATTACGTCCGGGCTGTGGACGGCGTCACGTTTCATATCCGCCATGGAGAGGTTTTCGGCCTGGCTGGCGAAAGCGGCAGTGGAAAGACCACCACCGGCAGGTTGGTGCTGCGGCTCATCGAGCCCACCGCCGGTAAGATCGTCTTCGACGGACAGGACATCACCCATCTGCCCTCATCGGAGATGCGCAAGATGCGCCGCCGGATGCAGATCATCTTCCAGGACCCGTACGCTTCCCTGAACCCCAGGATGACCATCGGCAAAGCCATAGGGCACGCCCTGGAGATTCATGGTGTCGCCGAAGGGGAAGAAGAGCGGCGGATGGTTCTGGACATGCTGGAGAAAGTGGGGCTGACACCGCCGGATCGGTACTACAACTTGTACCCCCATCAGATCAGCGGCGGACAGCGCCAGCGAGTGGTCATAGCCAGGGCGCTCATCCTCCATCCTTCACTGGTGGTGGCCGATGAGCCAATCGCCATGGCGGATGTGTCGGTACGAGCTATGCTCCTGGAGCTCATGAACAAGCTCAAGGAGGAATTCGACCTGACCTACCTGTTCATCACCCACGATCTGGCTACGGCCAAATATATCTGCGACAGGATAGCCGTCATGTACCTGGGTCAGATAGTGGAGGTGGGCGATTTGGAGCAGGTCTACGGGAATCCCCAGCACCCGTACACCGAGGCTTTGCTGGCAGCCGTGCCGGTTCCGGACCCGAAAGCTCGCCGCCAGTTTCCGATACCGAAAGGGGAAATCCCTAACCCAATCAACCCGCCCAGCGGATGCCGGTTCCACCCCCGTTGTCCTTTTGCAGAGGAAATCTGCAGCCGGGAGCAACCTCAGTTGATGGAAGTCCCTGGCGAGCCGGGACACGTGGTCGCTTGTCACATCCGCCAGCGTGAAATGCAACAAGGTGGTTAAGATTCTCGTGGTCATCCTTGGTTTCGTCGTCGGGGTGCCGACAAACTGCCTGACCTGTTTTGGGGGTTTTCTGGTAGTGCGTAGTTCGCCGCTGCTCCTTGGGATGCCCAGTCGAGGGTCTGAGAAGGCTGTGAGAGTGAACGAATCGGCGGAATGCTGTCTGGCCGAGGGAGCTTCCGTTGATTTATCGTCGATTTGCTGATTCCAGAATCTGATTCCAGGAGGGACTTATGCTAACGGAGGCCGAATCAAAAGGGAGATTGCTTCCAATTTCGTTCGAAAACACCCCTTGGTGGGGTCTCATCCTCGGTCTAATCAGCTTGCTCGCCATCATCGTGGCGCTGTTTTCGCCCGTGTACCAGGATACGGTG
>WFSD01000184.1 GCA_015486235.1 Anaerolineae bacterium | reverse complement strand
TTCCTCAGGCTGCCCTTCCTGAGCAATGCCTATTTTCTTGAACCATTTTTCAACGTTTCTAACAGCACCATCCGCGTATGACATGACCTCGCCTGGCTCAGCAATGTTCTCTCAACCTCACCCTTACAGTGCCCCACTGCTTTTGAGCGCCACCAATTTGTTTCGAACTGAAATGAACCATGCCCCTGTTTACGATTATAACTCCCAGACACTCAGTCATGCAACAGCCAGTCGCGGAAAAGGAAGACGAAGCAATTTCTGGGGGCCCTACGGGCCCCCAGAAATTTACCTGCCTCTTGGGAGGCTTTCGTCAACCCCGGAAAAGTCACAGCACAAGCCCTGCATCGGCCGTGAGGGCTCCCAGGAGCGTTTCCGGGCCTTGATTTGCTTCGAAAGCCCGCGGGAAACCATGCTCCAGCGGAGATTCCACTGCCGGCTAACGGCTACCAAGAAACAAAGTGCAGGATGGGATCCTGCCGAAACTTCCCGATCGCATTCGACAATGTTTCTCCCCATTCGAGCAGCGCCACGCGCCGTGGATCACTCAGAATGACCCTTTTACTTCTTCGGCAACAGGTACGCCACCGCAACGACGCCAGGCCCAACGTGCACTCCAATGGCAGGGCTGATGTGCACTATCATGGAGATATCCCTGCCGATTGCTCCCTGAAGCATGGAAGCGAACTTCTGTGCATCTTCCGGCGCACGGCCGTGGATCACAACCGGAGGGCCGAAGGTCTCGTATCCTCTCAGGCCGTCGGAAGTAAGCTCTATCAAGCGTCGGAACCCGCGCTTTTTGCTCCTGACTTTCTCCAACGCTTCCACCAGACCATCTTCCAGCTGAAGCACAGGCTTGATATTCAGCAGCGTACCCACGAACCGAGATGCCCCCCCGATACGCCCGCCTTTCTGTAAATATTTCAGAGTATTCACCAGGAAGTAAACCCTCGTCCTCCCAATTGCATCGCTAACAGCCTCGGCCGCTTCCTCCCTGCTTCCCCCGGCCTCGGCTACTTCCAGGCCCTCCTGCAATTGCAGAATCATGCCCCCAGAAGTGCTCAGAGAGTCTATGACCGTGATCGGGGCACCAGGGAACATGCCAGCGGCACTGACGGCGGACTGATATGTGCCGCTGAGTTTGCTCGATATGGTAAGCACGAGTATCTCGTCGCCTTCATCCAGTATCTTCTGATACACTTCGGCAAAGTCGGCGATGGGTGGCTGGGATGTGGTGGGAATCTTGTCCGCCTTTTCCAGGCGATCGAAAAATTCGTCCGGAGTGATGTCTACCCTATCCCTGAATGTCTCCGTGCCAAAAAGAACCCGAAGAGGAACCTCATAGATACGGTGCTGTCGAATGAAATCCTCCGGCGGTGCTGCTGTAGAATCGATGACGAAGCGAACCATAAAAGTCCTCCTTCAAGAATATTTCAAAAATAACCAAACTATTCTGCGAAAAATTCCCTGCCGGGTGTAACCGGCAGGGTCGAATGTACAGCAATCTGCCCCCGCTCCGCTCAGTTCTTACCGACCTGCCCCCAGACTGGATCGCTCTTGGAAAAGATACCCACCACTTCCAGGAGAAAATTCTTGAGAAGCATCTTGTTTTCCTCGCTTAGCTGAGCGAGAGCTGCCTGATACCGCTCCATAGTCTTGTATATCTGGAAAGCAAGTTCGTCATCCACGCTGTCCCCGGCCTGTGCCAGGATCGAGCCCAGGCTCAATCCGGCCAAAGTGCCCAGGCCTGCCTCCCCGCTGATAAGATTCTCCACCGCTTCATATGGGTTGACATACCTGATCCGCTTCGCCAAACGCGTGAGCCCTACCAGGTATGCGGCGGATACGCCCGCGCAGTACAGCAATGGAGGCTCTGCCGTCTGATATTGCTTCAACATATCGCGCAAAATGTGCAGCGGAGACACATCGCGGCGTAACTTATTCAGGAGCTCATCCTTGAAACGCCGCCACTCTCCTCCGGGGAACGACCTGCCACGCCCCAAAGCCTCCGCCTCACCCTCAGATGTAGGAGCGAACATCACTTGAGACCTGCCAGGTGATCGCGCAGGCCTCTCGAGAACATAAAGGGGAAATACCATCCCCTTCTCTCTGAGAACACGAAGCATGTCATAAGCGGAAAACTTGCTCACACCCATGGCCTCAGCTACCTGAGTATAGTGAACAGGACTACCTTCCTCTTTGTAAAGGTCTACCAATCGTTCCAAAAAAGCCCTCTGCCTGGCGGTTAACTTCATCATCCATCTCCCTCGGGCGAATGCCCAAACCACAGCCAACTGATTAGGGAAAACGAAGTAATTCCTGGGGGCCCATAGGGCCCCCAGGAATCCCCAGAACCATTATCGCTCTACATCAACCCCAACGGCGAGTAGCGGATCACTTCAGAAGCGTCAAGAACGCCCCTGAAGCGATTTCGTGCTTTCGATTTGCTTCGAAATCCCATTACTGCATATTTTTGGTTTCTACAAGATGCGGGGTAGCATCCCCATTAACCATGGTAGTCAACCGGAAGCGCTTTTACCACTCGAGACGCAGGTCTGGAGTGCTCTCCACTTATTGGATGTTGGAGCGTGGACCAGGCCAGCTCCACGTCTAAGTGCGCCCCTACCAAGCGTTCCCCTACCCAAAATATTATCTTACACAAAATCCCATTTTTTGCAAAAATCTATTGCTGAGCGAAGCATCTGCAGCACCCCAATCTCCCATGCGTAAAGGCAGGCACCACACCAGGGCGTTTCCCATCGGGCTGGTACGCCGACGAAACTCATGCACTTTACCGGGTAGAACATAGTAGGGGAATATCCGCTGCGGAGCCATCGGAAGCAGAGAATCCACAACATGCACAAAGCCTTTCTCCAACGGCATCACGACATCTCCAAAGCCACTTTCAACACACCTGGTTGTGCTGCGTACTCCAGTGCTTCGACTCCTCGCTCCAGGGGAAACTCGGCGTCCAGCATCGAAAGGACATCCACATCCCCACGCTCCAGCCATCCCAGGGCTTTGCGGAACGGCCCGCAACGTGATCCGATTACTGTTATCTCGTCCACCACGATGCTCGTCATGTTGACGGTCATGTCGCCGTGGTAGGTGCTTTTCAGTATCATGGTACCCCTGGGCCGGACGAAGCTCCTGGCCAGGGCAAAGCCGTCCGGCGTGCCCGTGACGTCCACCACTTTGTCCGCCATCCTCCGGGGCACTTCGTCGGCAGAACGGGTGTCTATCCCCCATTTCCGAAGGAGATCATAATTCCGGCGGCGCGTGCGGATTATCACGGTCA
>WFSD01000183.1 GCA_015486235.1 Anaerolineae bacterium | reverse complement strand
TTCTTCCGGGGCAGGATGACCGTAGTGATGCCAGCCCTGTCCGCCGCCAGGACTTTTTCCTTTACGCCGCCAACCGGCAGCACTTTCCCCCTCAGAGTGATCTCCCCGGTCATTGCCACATCCGGCCGGACCCGCCGCCCGGTGAAAAGGGAGGCCAAAGCCGTCGCCATGGTCACGCCGGCGGAAGGGCCGTCTTTCGGGATTGCCCCTGCCGGGATGTGCAAATGGATGTCACTCTTGGCGAAAGCTTTGTCTGTGATACCAAGGTTCTTGGAGTGGGATCGCACGTAGCTCAGTGCCGCCTGGGCCGATTCCTTCATCACATCTCCCAGCTTGCCAGTGACCAGGAACCCCTTGTTGCCTGGCATCTTGGTTGCTTCGATGAAGAGGATGTCGCCGCCAGCCGCAGTCCATGCCAGCCCTGTCGCGACGCCGGGGATGCTGGTCCGCTCGGCGACCTCGGAGAAGTACTTTGGCTTGCCCAGGTATTTCGACACGTCCTCAGCCGTTACCACGACTTTCCCGTCGTTGCCGGATGCTGCCTGCACGGCGATTTTCCGGCAGACCGCGCCGATCTGCCGTTCCAGGTTGCGCACGCCTGCCTCACGGGTATACTCCCGGATTATCTGCCGGATGGTGTCCTCCTGGAACTCGATTTCCCCCTGTAGCAGCCCGTTTTCCTTTACCTGTCGCGGAACCAAGTACCCCTTGGCGATGTGGAGCTTCTCCTCGTCGGTGTACCCGGAGAGATGGATGATCTCCATCCTGTCCCGCAGGGGTTCCGGGATTGGATCCAACCAGTTAGCCGTGGTAATGAAGAGCACCTGAGACAGGTCGAACGGCACATCCAGGTAGTGATCCCGGAACTCGAAATTCTGTTCCGGATCCAGAACCTCCAGCAGGGCGGAGGCCGGGTCACCCCGGAAATCCTGTCCCAGCTTGTCCACCTCGTCCAGCATGAAGACCGGGTTCTTAGTACCTACCCGCCGGATTCCCTGGATTATCCGGCCGGGCATAGCGCCCACGTAGGTGCGCCGGAATCCCCTGATCTCCGCTTCGTCCCGGATGCCACCCAGGGACATGCGGATGAACTTTCGGCCCAGCGCCCTGGCGATCGACCTACCCAGTGATGTCTTGCCGACGCCTGGAGGCCCTACGAAGCAGAGGATCACGCCTTCTCGTTCCCGCCGGATCAGGTCTTTGTGCTCCTCCGACTCTTTCTCCAGAAGCTCATGACGCTCCTGGCGCAGCTTCCGCACAGCGAGGAACTCCAGGATTCGCTCTTTGATCTTCTCCAGGTCATAGTGATCCTCGTCCAGGATTTTCCTGGCATGCTCGATATCCAGGTTGTCCTCGGTCACTTTGTCCCATGGAAGGCCGACCATCCAGGAGAGGTAAGTCCGGATGACGGAGTACTCGGCGGCCTGGGGAGGCATCATGCGCATCCGCTCCAGTTCCCGGCGGGCCTCTTTCTCCGCTTCCTCCGGCATCCCAGCCTCGGATATTTTCTTCTCGTACTCCTTGATCTCGATAGTCTGCTCGTCCTCTTCCCCCAGCTCCTGCTTGATTGCCTTGAGCTGTTCCCGGAGGAAGAATTCCCGCTGCATCTTCTCCATCTTGCTCTGGGCCTCGCTCTGGATCTTCCGGCCCAGTTCCAAGACCTCCAGTTCGCGCGTCAGGATGGCAGTGACTTTGAGGAGCTTGTCCTTCACTCTGTCCAGTTCCAGGATCTCCTGGGCGTCTTTCAGATCCATCCTGACGGTTCCGGCGATCAGGTAAACGAGTTGGAGTGGCCCTTCAACATTCATGGCAGCCATTTCCAGCTCTTCCGGCATGTTAGGCGCCAGGCTCACCAGCTTCCTGAAGAATTCCAACGTGCTCCGCTGGAGCGCCTCGATCTCGATCCCGTTCTCGACGATCTCAGGCGCGGGGGTAACCTTTGCCTTCAGGAACGGTTCCGTCTGGGTGTACGGCCCGATCTTGATCCGCTCGATCCCCTGGACGATGAGTCGGATGGTGCCGTCGGGCGCTTTAAGCAGGCGGTGGACGATGGCCGCGGTGCCCACGTCGTACACCTCTTCAGGCGATGGCTCGTCTTTCTCCGGCACTTTGGAGGCCACCAGACCGATGATCCGGTTCTCCAGCACTGCCTGATCCACTAGGCGGATGGACCGAGGCTGGCCTACAGTCAAGGGCAGCCACATCATCGGGTACACCACCACGCCCCGCAGTGGGAGTATCGGCAGTTCCTCTGGGATTTCGGGGGAATCCTCTCGCCCTTCGGAGATCATCACCACCTGGGAGGAGGGTTTCTCCTCTGTCTCCGTGCCGTTATCGCCCGAAGTGGTGCCCTCTTTCGCTTCCGTGTCTATGGCATCCTGCTGTTGCAGTTTCCCTTCAGTGTATTGTTTCTCGTCTTTCTCTTTCATATTCTCCCTGTTCTCCTTGTTGATCCTCCGTAGATCTTTACCTCCGATGCCACGAAGCAAGGAGTCGATTGCGCGGAGTGCGTCTGTAACGAATTTGGGACTTTTCATCGTCACTCGGTGAGGACAGGAATCCGCTCTGGCTTCCGTCGCCGCACGACTATGCGCAAAAATCCATCACCATACTTAGCTTCTATGCTCTGAGGCTCTACCGACCACGGCAGATGTATCTCGCTCCGGAAATCTCCGTAGTGGATCTCCATTTGCTGATACACCCGCTTCCTCGTCTCATCGCGACGGGTGCCCGTGACCACGAGAACCCTGTTCTTGACTATCAAACTGAACTCGGAGCCTGCCATTCCAGCCACCTCGAGGATGATCACGGCTCCGTCGTCCGTTTCGTAGACATCCGTTGGCGGGTGCCATACGGCCCCATAGCCCCGCTCCCCTCTTCCTTCGAAACTCCCGGCTCTGTAGAATTCGAAAATCCTCTGCGACATCTCTTCCTCCACGACAGAACCTATCGTCAAGATGTCGGCTCGTCCTAAACCGACAGCGCCATTTTACCATAACGGGTTGTCAATTACCAGGATAGAGCCTCAAAGGGATTTTGAAGCAAATCCTGGGGGGACCATAGGGCCCCCAGGAATTACTTCGTTTTCCTACATCAAAAAAACCTATTGAAATTGTGCTCCCAGCGTGCTATAATAGTGCGCCAGAGGTGATGGCTGTTTCACGTGAAACACTGAGGCCAGTGAGGACGATGCCAAATATCTGCGACTACGAGGGAAGCAATTACCGGGAAGAATTCTGGGAAAAAGGAAATCGTTCTTACGAGGACCTGGCGGAGAGGGTAGCCCTGCGACGTCTGCTTCCCCCCACAGGGGAGGCGCTGATGGAGATCGGGGCGGGGTTTGGCAGGCTGGCCGACCTTTACTCAAGCTACCGCCAGGTCATCCTTTTGGACTACGCAATGTCCATGCTGGAGGACGCCCAACGATTCTGGGGAAAAGATCCGCGCTTCACTTTCGTCGCGGCAAATCTGTACCATCTTCCATTCGCGCCGGGCATCTTCCAGACAATCGTCATGGTCCGGGTACTCCACCACATCCAGGATGTCCCGGCAGCCCTCACTGGCATACGACAGGTGCTCGCCGACGATGGTGTCTTTGTCCTGGAGCACGCCAACAAACGGAACTTGAAAGCAATAATTCGATACCTGCTTCGGAAGCAGGATTGGGATCCTTTCGACCATGATCCAGTAGAGTTCGTGCCGTTGAACTACGATTTTCACCCCACCTGGGTCAGAGAAAAGCTGGAGAGCGCAGGATTCGCAATCCGGGACTCGCTGGCTGTGTCTCACTTTAGGCACGGGGTGCTGAAACGGCATTTCCCCCCCTGGTTCCTGGCCCGCGCCGACGGCGCAGTGCAGCGCATGGGTGCCATTTGGAAACTCACCCCCAGCATATTCCTCCGAGCAGAACCCGCGGGCGCTAAGGCAGGCATACCGACGCCTAAAGCCCCCGTCCCGCCGGAGGAACTCTTCCGGTGTCCGGAATGCGGCGGCAGGGTCGAGAAAGCCGATGGAGGCCTGCAATGCGTCGAGTGCGGGCACCTGTGGCCACTCGAGGGCGGAATCTACAATTTTCGATGACTGTTCCGGCGGGACTGGCTGCAGCAAGATTCCCACTGCCGAGAACGCGGGGGTGTGCCGATAGCCGTTGGCCGGTAGCCGTCAGCTTTCATGAAATATCTTGTTGCGTGGACAAGAGTCGCTATAGGCTCACGACTGGCTGTTGACGGCTTTTCAGGCTCTCTGCGCGTTCAGCGAACTCAGCGGTGAGAAAGCTCGGAATCAGCGACAGGACTTTCCTCCGATGGTTCATTTCGCTGACTCGCTGATTCGCTCAATTTCGCGACGGCGGAGCGCCGTCATAGCTTCTTCTATGGGAGGTAGACATAGATGATCCAAGTCGAAAACCTCACCAAGTACTACGGTGACTTCCCTGCACTCCGAGGTATCTCTTTCAGGGTGGAGAAAGGAGAGATACTGGGCTTCCTTGG